>CAYWNG010000231.1:0-9155 GCA_964458685.1 uncultured Pirellulaceae bacterium | reverse complement strand
GACCTACCCGGAAGGTAGCTGGAAGCCTAAGGGACCAACCGGGCAAGCCGGTGGTATTAGAAGTGGGAAGAGAGCAGGGGAAAGAGCGATATGGGAAAGAACGACAGGGGAAAGAGCGACAGGGGGAAAGAACGACACGGGAAAGAACGACACGGGAAAGAACGACACGGAGTGTCGTGGCACACTACGTCTTGAATGTAGCTGCGTCAACTCTGGTCAAACCCGGCAGGAGTTTGACCTACCTGGAAGGTAGCTAGAAGCCTAAGTACCGACCGGGCAAGCCGGTGGGGTGTGTTTTGTGATGTTGCCGAGTGTTACACTGACAGTCAATGGCGTGTTTCGCATGCGGATTAGGCTGTTCATTCCAAACAGCATTGGGCATTCTATCTAGCTTTCAGTCCTAACCCACGTCTCCTAATTGAAGCGACTTGCCGTAGCGTTTGAGCGTTTGATTGACGAGCTTTGAAAGGTCAGGATCGGCAAGCTCGGGGTCGTTTTGGAGAATTTCACGGGCTTCTTTTCTGGCTAATTCAAGCAAGTCGCCGTCTTCGACGATGTTGGCAATCCTCATTGTTGGCAAGCCAGATTGCGATGTTCCTAAAAGATCGCCGGGACCACGCAGCTTGAGGTCCATTTCGGCTAGTTCGAAACCGTCATTGCTTTGCTCAAAAGCCTTCAACCTATCGTTGTCGGTGGCGTCGCAACCATCCGACGCGACGGCACACGCGTAACCGGGAAAGCTGCCGCGAGAGATTCTTCCGCGCAGTTGGTGAAGCTGTGATAATCCAAGACGATTCGCGTCCAAGATCGTAATCACCGTTGCGTTCGGAACATCAATTCCGACTTCCACCACGGTTGTGGAAACCAAGATGTCGAGCTCTCCATTGGCGAACTGCTCGAGAACAGACTCCTTCACCTCCGAATCCAAACGACCGTGCAGCATGCCGAGGCGACGATGAGCGAAAGGGCCTTGGCGAAGTTCGCTGAAGGCACCTTCAGCCGAGGCAATTAGCTTCGTGCCAACCGAACTCTCATCCTCTTCGTCCACAGCAGTTTGCGCGACCCGGGGCGCGATTACATAGGCTTGGCGACCTTGTTCGATCTGCTTGTCGACAAACTTCCACCACGACTCCAACTGGTCGACCTTCGCCAAATAGGTATGCACAGGAGCTCGTCCCGGCGGCTTAGTTCGAATCGTTGATACGTCCAAATCGCCGAAGGCTGTCATCGCAATCGTACGCGGAATGGGAGTCGCGCTGAGGATGAGATTATGAGGCTGAAGATTGTCGTGTCGCAATCGAGCGCGTTGAAGCACGCCAAACTTGTGCTGTTCGTCGACGATTACCAGCCCTAATCGTTTGAACTGCACGTCTTCGCTAAGCAAAGCTTGAGTTCCCACGACCACATCGACTTCACCAGCCGCCATCAACTCCAACAGGCTATTTCGCTCCTTCTTTGAGAGCGTCCCAACCAACAGTCCGATTCGCACGCGACTGTGACTCAGGCTCTTCTGCAAATTCGCATAGTGCTGCCGGGCCAATACTTCAGTCGGCGCCATGAGCGTTGCTTGATGTTCATTAGCGACACAAAGCAACATCGCATACTGCGCCACCAAGGTCTTTCCACTACCAACGTCTCCTTGCAGAAGTCGATTCATGGGAATTGGCCGAGCCATATCCTGACGAATCTCATCGATGGAGGTCTGCTGATCGGGAGTTAACGTGTGAGGCAAACGATTCAAGATCCGCGAGTGGATCTTGCCGGAAGGCTCACAAATTGGAGCCTGCGAGGATCGTTCACGCTGCTGTCGCTGCATCGATAGTGCAAGTTGAAGCACAAGCAGTTCTTGCAATTTGAATCGCCGCTGAGCCGCCGCGGCAAGCTCCTCTGTGGCTGGAAAATGAATGTCATGCAGCGCTTGGTGAACTCCTGGGATTTCCAAACGGCTCCGCATCGCCTCGGGCAACGCTTCGTCAATCTCTTCGATCAACGGCGGCAGATACTGCTTCATAATCGCCCGCATCGCCGATTGCTTCAGGCCTTCGGTGAGCGAGTAGATGGGCTGAGGCCGATCCGCCTCCACCTGCTGTTCGTCGGCGGGGCTAGTCTGCGGCTGAATCATCTCCCAGTTGAGGCCCGTCGAGCGAAGGATTCCGGTCGCTACTAAACGCTCGTTCCGCCGATACATGTTGCGGCGAAACATCTGATTGAACCACATCAAGCGGACATTTCCACCGTTGTCCGTTCGCAGCAAAAGTCCGAACATATGCTTGCCACTTTGCGTCACCTTTTCCGAAATGTCGATCACCGTACCCGTGAACGAAACTCGCAGGTTCTCTTGGAATTGGTCGTCATTCGTGCGCGGCGCGGGCTGTTCGTACGTACGTGGGAAAAAGAACAGCAAATCGACAGCTCGACGCAGCTCCAGACGAGCCAATAGCGAGGCTCGCGAAGCATCCATCTGCGGAAGCTTCTCAATCGGAGTCAAAAGGTTAGAGCTGAGTCCAGATGCCATCTTGGCCAACTTGTCGCAATTTTCGAAAGCAGTTGAGCGAGCGTCGATGTTGATCCTAGCCCGCGTGGTCATTATCCCGAATCTGCGCAGTAAATCGAGCGCAGATACTTAGTCGTAGTGAGCATGAAAATCCTTACGCGCTTTTTCGAGATTTTTCAAAAATAGTCCTCGGGACCGAGGCTCGTCGTCTGTCGCTGGATGTTGAAGATCGCGGAAAACTCCGATTTCTACGCTAGGGCAGGCTGTTCAACTGTAGGCTGTTTAACTGAAGGCAGGCGAGTTCCGATGAGTTGCGTAGGATCAGCCTATCGCCGGAAATTGTCGGTGGATTCCAAGTCACGCCGCTAATCACTTCCAACTGTGCTAGTTCTTGATACTTGTTGGGATTCAAGGCAACCAAGACCGCTCGCCCATCTTCGGCGCTAACCAGCAGGCAATTCTCCAGCAGAAGCACATGACCGTGGTGGTATCGACCTTGCTTCCATTTTCTTTTCAGCGTTGAAACATCGATACACTCCAAGATCCCGTCGCTCAGGCCATAAGCATGTCCGTCATGGAGCACTGGACTGGTGAATTTGGTTCGTAAGACAGTCCGATTCTCTTTGAGTACAGTTGCTTCCCATTTGGCTTGCTGATCATCGGTCGAGCCATCGCAATTCACCCCGACAACTCTGGCACCAACGCCGTAGCCTTTGGAGAGGAAGAGCGTGTTTGCGTCTAGAGCAATAGGTTGCGAAACGTTTGGAGCTTCTTCGCTGCCTTCGTAGCTTAGGCTCCACAGTTCTCGTCCTGAAGCAGGATCGATGGCAAGCAGATTTTTCTTCGTAGGATAAAGAACCTGCTTCACGCCGTTCAGCTCCGCCAATTGCGGCGAGGCAAAGCTGATCTGCTTATCGCCAGCTCGCCAACGTTCTTCGCCGCTCTGAAGATCAAGTGCGATTAGCGAAGTTGAAGCTTCTTGGCTGCCTCCCAGCGGCACAATAACGATCGAATCAACCACAAGCGGCGAGCCGCTGCGACCATACAGCAGATCCTCGTGTAGCTCTTTGTGATTTACCTTGGCAAGCTGGTCGAGATCCTGAGACCAAATCAAGCTTCCGGTTTTCAAATCCAGGCAAACGACCTTAGTCACTGCAGAACACGCGTAGACTCGGTCGCCCGAAATTGTTGGTGTACTTCGCGGCCCCAGACCGCCCAACGCATCAAAGTGTCTACAGTCGATCGCATGCTTCCAAACAAGACTACCGTCGCGCAGATCGTACGCACTAACCCATTCCTCTTGATCTCGCTGCTCCATCGTGATCCCCACATCGCCGCGGACTGCGACGCCCGACCAGCCTTCGCCGATCGCCTGTTTCCAAAGCAGTTTCGGAGGTCGACTTTCCCAGTCCGTGTCGATAGACACACTGGGCAGAATCGCGTCTCTGTTCTGTCCCAAGAATTGAGACCAGTCAGTCGGCCGCGGCTCGAAACGAGAATTGGATTCAACGACGGATTCAACGACCGAGGATGAATCCAGCTTCGGCAAGCTCTTCGGTCCACTCCATCGAAAAGCAAAACGCGGAAGCAACTCTCCATCAAGTCGCTCCAATCGAAAGACTACGAAGAATAGCAGTCCGCTTAGAATCGGACCTAGCAAGACGATGAGTGATGCACGGCGACGCCGAGAGCCCGATAGGCAAACTATGGTCGTGATCCATATGCTTAGTAGCCCAATGTAGGTTGCCAAGTTCGCCATAGCGTGGTCGCTATCCACGGCTTGCATTCGAAAAACTACTACTGCAACAAGTAGAGCGACAACGACAAGTGCCCAACCGACTCCCCATCCAATGGAGCCAGAAGGCCGAGGCTTGTCGCTTGCTTTTGGTTCGTTCATCGAATCCCCAGCTTGTCTTGTCATTTCAGCACATCTCCAAATTCAATCGGCACTTTGAAAACATGCAACGCAACTTGAGTCGTCGCATCCAGTCGAATCATCCACTCAACCATTCAGCCTCGGACAGCGCAAGCCTATCTCCCCGTAGCGGATCAGTTTCGCAAGCAACCGTCGAACCTGACCTACGTGCTAGCTGTAGAACAAGGGGTGTTGACCAGTATCTTCCAACTGCAAAAGTCGGTATAAAGATTTGACCTCGAATAGTGTAAGGAACTTCATGACAGTTGCGAGTAGCATATCGGCCGGGCTCGACGAGCTTCGTATCAACATTGGCAAAGCGGTTTTAGGAAAGCCCAATGCCGTCAAGCTTGTGATCACAGCATTATTGGCTGGCGAACATATCCTTCTTGAGGACGTCCCAGGCGTTGGGAAGACGTTGATTGCCAAGGCGATTGCGAAGAGCATCTCGGGCAAGTTCACGCGTCTGCAATTTACGCCAGACCTTCTGCCCAGCGACATTACCGGTAGCTCGGTGTACAACTCGGCCTCGGGCGATTTTACCTTTCACCAAGGCCCCGTTTTCGCCAACGTGGTTTTGGCGGATGAGATCAATCGCGCTCCTCCAAGAACGCAGAGCGCTTTGCTGGAGGCGATGGGAGAAGGACAAGTCAGCGTGGATGGCGAAACTCATCGGCTGCCAAATCCACTTCTGGTCATTGCAACGCAGAATCCGTTCGAGTTCGAGGGTACTTACTTGCTTCCGGAAAGCCAGTTGGATCGCTTTCTGCTGCGGATTACGGTCGGCTATCCAGCTCGAGAATACGAACTGGACTTGCTGACTTCGCATCGCACTGGTGAGCCTGTTGATACGTTGAAGCCCGTGATCGAGCTTCCTCAGATACTCAAACTGCAAGGCGATGTTCGGCAAGTTCACTTCGAGAGTTCGCTGGCCAATTATCTCTTGG
Source organism: uncultured Pirellulaceae bacterium (assembly GCA_964458685.1). GTDB lineage: Bacteria > Planctomycetota > Planctomycetia > Pirellulales > Pirellulaceae > Aureliella. Next base: position 3,799 of record CAYWNG010000231.1, on the reverse strand, counting down.
ACATCGTCCATGCGACTCGCGATTCATCAGCGATTCAAGTGGGCGTGAGCACTCGGGGAACTCTAGCCTTTTATCGAGCGGCGCAATCGCATGCGTTGGTCAGTGGTCGCGACCATGTGATTCCAGACGACATCAAAGGACTAGCGGTTCCGGTGCTGGCTCACCGAGTCGTACCGCGAGGCATGTTGCCAGGTGCCGATCGATCGGCGGCTGAGGATGTTGTCAATCAAGTGCTGAGTTCGGTTAAGGTGCCGGTTTAAGGAAACATTGTGGCAACCGACGTAACGCGACAGCAACCACTTGGGCTTTACGGCTCGTGGAAACGAAAACGGGAACAGCGAAAGCGATTGCGCCGTGCCAATCGTCGATCGCAAGTTCGTTTTCGTTTGACTCGCGAAGGTGCCAACCTTGTTTTTGTCGTGGTCTTCATCTTTGTCGGTGCTGTGCTCCGCGACATCAGCTTGTTGATACTAATAGCTGCTGCCATGATCGGCTTACTTCTGTTGCAGTGGCGTTTCAACATCACCACCATCGCTCGACTGCATGCCACGCGACGTGTTTTGAATCGCGTCAGTCAAGGGGCGAAGGCTCAATGCACACTCACCATCTCCAACTCCAAGCGATGGGTCGGAGCGTGGCTGGTAATCGCCGACGATACGATAAAGAAGGTTTCACCAGCTTCTAATCGTCCAGACAGTCATGGCAAGGCGATTATCGATGAGATTTCGCCGCAGTCGAAAACCGAAGGCTCGTACACATTAGTTTTTCACGAACGCGGCCTGTATGAGGTTGGTCCCTGCACGTTGTCAACCAGGTTCCCTTTGGGGCTTGGCCGCGGATGGCGAGTGATTGATCAAGTCGACGAGGTTATCGTTCATCCCAAGCTGGGTGAATTGAAGCCTGCCTTTAAGACATTACTACAAAACTCGCGAGACGGGCATCATCACTCTAGTGCGCATGTCGGAGTGCACGAGGCTGACTTTTACGGATTGCGTCCCTGGGCAAGCGGCGACTCGCGGCGATGGATTCATTGGCGCACGACCGCAAGATTGGGTGAGCTGTCGGTGCGGCAGTTCGATCGGTTGGAACAACAGCAGTCTTGCCTCTTGCTGGATCTCTTTAAAGAACCAGGATCTGAGGATGCAGGGCAGCTTCAGGCTTGTGAGAAGGCTATTTCATTCGTAGCAACGCTGGTGACACAAGCCGCTCGATCTCACGGCAACAAGCTTTCTGTGTGTATCGCCGGAGATAGCGAATTTTGCCTGACTGGAATTCAAAGCTCGGTCCTTGGTAACTCGATGTTGGATCGGCTGGCCACGCTATCACCATCGGGTAATCCGAACATTGCTGCGGCGTTAAAGAGCATGACGACGGCTCTACTGGCCAACCCGAGTTTGATTGTTGTCAGCACGCGACCTCAAGCTAGTCAGTCGATACAATCGACCTTCACTAGCTTGCTCGGCCCCAAAGCTTCCACGCGACTTCGCATTCACTGGTTTAACGTTTCTCAAGGCGACTTGGAGCCCTACTTCCTATGGACATCCAGCGAGTAAAAAGGCTGAGGCGAGTGCTTACGCTGCACTTCTCCGCCATCGCCTTCATTACATCAATATTGGTCGCAAACAACGGAACAGGCAGCATTTTTTTGCCTGCCCTGATCTTTCTTGTTGCGACGTCTGGATTTGTCTTGGTCGACTTGTTGGAGGTCTTTTATCTCGGTCAGTTGGGCAGCTACGTGGGAATGGGCATTGCCACTGTCATCGCTCTAATCAGCCTTGGCATCTCGGCTTTCAATGGAGTCGAGTCGGATGAGTTGATGTCGGTTGCCAGCTTGCTGATCTATCCTCAGTGTATTCTGTTCTTTCAAAAGAAGAGCTTGCGAGTCTTCGAACAGTTGGCGATCTTTCTGCTGCTGCAAATGATCGTTGCCGCGCTGATCAATGACAATTTGCTCTACGGAATGCTCCTAACTCCCATGCTTCTGGCGTGGGTTTCCTCTTTAGTACTGTTTGCACGTTATGCAACGATGGTGCAATTGTACCCGAAGATCGAGGAGCCTGTTCCACTGTTGTATGAACTGATCTATGTGAAGTTTGTGAAGCCTGTAATCTCGGCCAAAGAACAAGCTTCGTTTGTCACCACGGAATCGAACCTGGACCCAGCCGTTGTTGAAGTTGGTAAGCGGCGACGTTGGCTGATGAGTGCGCCACTGGGAATCAGTGCGATGATATTCTCAGGATCGTTGTTCTATTTTTTGCCACGGACCGGCGAGGGAACCAACCTGGCAGAACTATCCTTCACTAGAAGCGGTGTTCCTGACAGAATGAGTACAGGATTTTTCGGCAGATTGCTGATGGACCCGACCCCCGTCTTTCGGCTTAGGTTGCTTAAGGATGGAAAGTCGATCCAGCCGACGGAACCGCCCTACCTACGAGTAGAAGTTCTCGATCAGTACCGTCCACCTAGCCGCGAACGTGCATCCGGCACTTGGTATCGATCTGCAAACTTCGCGGTCAGGTCTCGATACCCGAAGGTGCCTCAAGAAACTCAATGGCCCAATCGAGATCGCATCAAAGTCGATATCAAATCGAAAGAGAACACCAGCCGCGTGGGATCTCGATTGCTAGTAAGCATGCCACCAATTACCAACGAGATCAAGGAGTTCATCTATGATCGCAACTTGATGATCTTTGACCAGATTGGCGAGGAGCATCCGTTCGCGTCCAAAAAGTCGCTCAACTACAGTTACTTTAGCGCGTCGTTTGACGGACCTGATCAGATTCGAGTCACCGCGGATCGTTTTCCCAATTACAACGACTTACTGACTTTGAGTCCGAAACTGCCCTGGACCAATGAAATTCGAAAACGCATCCTTCGAGATCGCGGCGTGGAGGCCAGCGCTTCGCCGTTTCAAATTGCGAAGGCGATTGAGACTCATTTCAAAGAATCGGGCGAGTATTCATACTCGCTTGTGATTCCGCCAGTCATGGAACCAGCGATTGACCCGATCGACGACTTTGTCTCTAACACCAAAGTTGGAATCTGCCAGCACTATGCGTCGGCGATGGTGATGATGTTGCGACAAAGCGAAATTCCGGCGCGCGTCGTTATTGGCTATCATCCTAGGGAATGGAACAGTCTGGGAGAGTTCTTTCAGGTCCGTAATTCCGATGCACACGCATGGGTTGAAGCTCAGTTCAGCCGCGAAGATTTGCTTGGAACAGAGCATGAACGCTGGTTGACAGAGGAGGATGGATACTACTGGGTGCTGATGGATCCAACTCCAGGAATGGATGGTCTAAGCGAGATCTTTGAAAAGAATCGCCCTTTAGAATACGCCGAAGACCTTTGGGAAGACTATCTTTCCAACAGCAACGCGAATTCCATGTCCGGCGCATACATTCCAATGGCGGCGGCAAGTCAAGATTCCGCAGCTAGATTGATGGACGACTTTAAGAAACTAAGGTTGGTTGTTACTGAATGGTTCTTGCAACTGGACTTTGCCTGGAAAGTGACTTTACTTGTCATCGTTGTGGGGGTGCTACCCATCGGGCTCTGGCAGCTCATTCGATTGATTCCTAAGTTTGCTCCGGGGCTTGCTGCTCGACTGGGAATGGGCAAGCCATCCAGTCCGATTCAGCAGAAGTTCTACGCGAAGTGCATTGCCTTGCTGGAGTCACTTCGGATTCGCCGTCCCGACAGCGAGACGCTGCGCGAGTTTTCGAATCGAGCCTATCAGTCGATCGATGCCGAAGCGGTCAAAACTACCGGTGTCCAGTCTGCCTTAGATGCGTTGGGA
>CAYWNG010000230.1:5871-9159 GCA_964458685.1 uncultured Pirellulaceae bacterium | reverse complement strand
AGCCTGAAGGGCTGGGTACGCAAATCGCCCCAAAAAACAAAGGGCCAACGGCCCGACGGTTTGCGTGCAAACCGTCGGGCCGTTGGCCCTTCACCTACTCAAGCTAGATTTCCCAGCCCGTTGGGCTGGGCTAGGTAAATCGCTGGGCCTTCGGCCCGAAATCCCAGAAATAGCGTTAACTCCGCGTGTCTGCCTTCGGCCATCACCTTCGGTTCAATTCACCTACTGTCTGATGATTCCCACTGGGGCTACAATGCGGACGTAACACTCGCACCTCAATCCCAGTCAATCTCACTACAGGCCCCGCTCAAAGAACGTTGCCTGGGACCGATTGGGCCTGGTTGTTGTGCGAACTCCTTTCTTTAGCCAGTCTTGGGCACAAGAATCTCGTAGCTGATAGGACCCAACTTTGACTCAGCGAATTACGATCATCGGAATTGGCGACGATGGATTCGATGGCTTAACGCGCCAAGCACTCGACATGATCCAGCAAGCCGGAACACTGTTTGGGCCGGCAAATCTCATCAACAAGCTTCCTGCCGGCAATTTTCAAAAGGTAGTCCTTTCCGCCGATCTCGATCAAGCGGCTCGCAGTATCGCTTCGGCTACGCAAGGGCCACTGGTCATGCTGGCCAGCGGCGATCCGTTGTTTTATGGCGTGACTCGGTACCTCTGTGATCGGCTGGGTAAGGACCGCTTCGAAGTGATTCCGCACGTCAGCAGTATGCAACTTGCGTTCGCTCGAGTTAAGGAAAGCTGGGACGAGGCGTACTTGTCGAATCTTGCTTCACAAAGTCAGTCGCATGTGATCAGTCGCATTCGTGGAGCTCAGAAAGTCGGCCTGTTCACAACGGAACAATCGCCGCCCGACGTGATCGCTCAAGCCTTACTCGATCAAGGCGTCGACTACTTCACCGTCTATGTTTGCGAGAATTTGGGAAGCCCCGACGAACGCGTTACGCGAGGATCAATTGCTGAGATCGCTAAGCAGCGGTTTTCGAACTTGAATGTGATGATCCTCATTCGCTTGCCTGACGTTCCCGATCGACCGACGCGATTGCAAGGCAAGCGATTGTTTGGAAATCCCGACGAATGCTTCTTGCAGAGTCGCCCGAAGCGAGGCTTGTTGACTCAGTCCGAAGTGCGAGTCATTGCGCTTTCGCAAATGGATCTAGGCCCCAGCAGTATTGTTTGGGACGTAGGCGCGGGAAGTGGATCGGTGGCGATCGAGTCGGCGTTGATTGCCGCTGAGGGGCAAGTATTTGCGATCGAAATGGACCCCGAGGATTACAACCTGATGGTGCAGAATTCTCGGACCTTTGGCACGACGAATTTGACGCCGGTATTGGGTGAAGCTCCAGATGCTTGGCGAGAGTTACCCGATCCCAACGCAATCTTCATCGGTGGAACGGGACGAGCTGTGGTTCAATTGATCGAGGCCGCGTGGGCTCGTCTGCGAAGCGGTGGACGCTTAGTCGTACATGTCTCCAGCCTTTCCAACGTGACCTTTGCCGAGTCCTCCATTCGATCGTTGGGACAGATTCCAGAGGTGTTGATGATCAATCTGGCCCGAAGTCAGGAGCAGATGGAAACGTTGCGGTTGGAAGCCGTGAGTCCAACCTTCCTCGTGTCGGCGATTAAACCATGAGCGACGAAAACTATGATGTGGTAGCTGTCGGAGCGCATCCCGACGATATAGAGATTGCTTGCGGAGCAACGTTAGCAAAGTTGGTCAGTCAAGGCTATCGAGTGGGCATTATCGATTTGACCGACGGCGAGCCCACGCCACGTTGCGATGATCCAGCGATTCGGCGAGCCGAAGCGCAGGCTGCTGCAGATGTGTTGGGCGTTTCGCGAAAGATCTTGGATTTGCCCAATCGACGGTTGTTCGACAGTTTTGAATCGCGAGTTGTCCTGGCCACCGAGTTTCGGAGAATGCGACCGAAGTTGGTGATTGGCTTTGGTCAAAAAACTCCCATGGCATCGCCCGATCACTATCAAGCCATGCTGATTACCGATGCAGCCGTGTTCTATTCGCGACTGACCAAGTGGGACGACAAGTTTGAGTCGCTTCCACCCCACGTCATCTCTGCGCAAGTATACTTTCATCTTGGTCACCAGAGCGTTCCACAGGCCGAGTTCGGAACAAACGTCACCGTGGACGTTTCATCCTTTATGCAGAAGAAGATTGAATCGATACTCTGCTATAAGACTCAGTTTCCACCCGAAAAACGCGGGATCATCCAACGCGTCGAAGGGCAGGCAACGGCTGCCGGCGCGGCTGCTGGGTTTGCGGCCGGCGAGATCTTTTCAACGACTCGGTCGCTCGGTTGCCAAGACTTGCTCAAGACTGTGCTGCCCGCGAATTTGTCCGCCAACTAACACTTATGCGACTACCTCCGCTGATACGACCTCACGTTTACGCACATCCAACGCTGGACACAGCGATTTGGTTTCTCCATTTACGCTGGCTGGCTGTTATCGGTCAGTTGTTGGCGATCATCGTTGTTAACTTCGGTTTGCGCGTTGACTTACCATTACGCGAGATCTTCGCGCTGATTGGAATGACAGCCGTTTCCAACTTAGCTTATTGGGCATGGCTTGCGAGCTTGCATCGCAAGGGTTTGCAAGCCGCCGAGCGACTGCCGGGAGATCAAGTGGTCTCGTCTTTGATGTTGGTTGACGTACTGTCGCTCACGGGGCTGCTCTATTTGACAGCCGGTATCGCTAATCCATTTTGGTTGTTCTACTTCGTTAACATTGCCATGGCAGCAGCCATCGTTACTCCTGCGTGGGCATGGACCTTGTGGGCCTGTACGGTCGGTTGTGTGATCATTTTGCTCAAGGTGAAGACTCAACCGATGAGCGTCCTGAGTGCGTTGCATCAAGACTTGACCGACTCGCAAGGTTGGTCCACACCGCAACTAGGCTACCTGGTGTCGTTTGTTACCTGTAGCGCGATTATCACCTACTTCACAACGGTGTTGACTGGCGAGCTGCGACAGCGCGAGCATGCGATCAAGGAAGCTGAAGAGGCTAAGTCACGCAATCGCCAGCTCGAGTCCTTGGCGACCTTGGCCGCTGGAGCCGCTCATGAATTGGCTTCGCCGATGAGCACCATTGCTGTGGTGAGCAAAGAGCTTGGTCGCGCGCTTGAGAAGCAGTCCGCGCCGGAATCGGTGCTTCGCGATGTGGGGCTGATTCGTTCGGAGCTCAATCGTTGCCGCGAGATCTTGGATCGGATGACGACTGCGACGGGCGATGCTGCGGGCGAAAAACTGCTCGCCA
>CAYWNG010000230.1:2522-5861 GCA_964458685.1 uncultured Pirellulaceae bacterium | reverse complement strand
TCGCCATCACCTTGGACGAGTTCATTCAAGAGACGCTGCTGGGCGTTCGAGATGCTTGTCGCGTTGAAGTGGTGACCGCTGCTGATTCCATCGCAACTTCGCGAAATCTGTTGCCCGTACAAGCCGCTGCGCAAGCTTTGCGAAACTTGGTGCAAAACGCGTTGGATGCAAGTCCCACCGATTCCAAGGTAACGATTCGCACCAAGGCTACCGACAATCAGTGGAGCGTTGACGTGCAGGACCAAGGCGAAGGCATGCCCGCGGAAGTACTCGAGCGGATCGGAGAGCCGTTTTTTACGACTAAAGAACCAGGAAAAGGGATGGGGTTGGGGGTCTATCTGGCCACCAACGTTATGCGTCGATTGGGAGGATCGTTGAAGTTCGTTAGTCAGCCTGGCCAAGGCACGGTGGCTCAGGTGCGTTTGCCCCTTGTCCGTTAAGCGACTAAATTAGAGCTAATTCTCCATTTAGAAAGCCTGTCACCATGTCCGAAGACGCCTTACCGCAAGCCAAAAGTATTCTGTTAGTCGACGACAACATCGTGCTAAGAGACCGTCTGGCACTGGCTTTCCAGGAGCGAGGCTATGAAGTGGCGGTGGCGGGCGGCTACGACGAGGCGGTCGCTGTGTTCACCAAGCACCCTACATCGCTTGCGGTGTTGGACCTTCGCATGCCTGGAAAGCCTGGACTGGTTTTGCTTCAGACTCTCCAGCAAATCTCTCCTGAGACCAAGTTTTTGATTCTTTCGGGCTTTGGATCGATCGCGACCGCCATCGATGCAATCCGCTTGGGAGCAACGAATTTCCTGCCTAAACCGGCCGACGCCGACGACATTCTGCTGGCGTTTGCTCGGGGCGACGGCGAAGTCGACATCCCCGAAGATGAAGATGCCATTCCCGTACCCACGCTGGCTCAGGCAGAGTGGGAACACATTCACCGCATCTTGGCGGATTGTGGCGGCAACATCTCCGAAGCCGCAAGGCGCTTGGGCATTCATCGACGTTCGTTACAACGGAAGTTGCGAAAGCGGGCACCCTAATCAGCAGGCACACACCCGTCCGCGGTTTTCAAATCTTGGGCCAGTTCAACAATTGCTCCGCTGCGTGAAATGTCGCGCCACAACTGGACTGTTCCTTAACGGAATTTCCATCGGCGGTTTCCGACATGCGACGGTAATTCGTACCTGCATGTCCGAAAGCAATTCGCGGCGATTCGGCAAGGCTAAAAAGAGCCATTTTTGCAAGAAAAACCGCAAAAAACTTGCTCGGAATTCGTTTCAATTTGGCCTGGGAAAGCTTCGTAGATGTGGCATACTATGTCCATATCATGAATCGGCTGGTTTGTGAGCAAAGATTGCCTACCGCCCGATTTGTTCTCTTTAAATCGTGATAATGGCGGCTTCTCTACCATTGAGTCGCCGTCTACAAACTTGAGATCTAGTTGACTGGAGGATGCTTGTGTACAAAACTTTGGATACAAACCTATTGGAAATAACCGGCAGATCGACCGAAGTTATCGAATTAGCCCTTACCTACGGGTTTTCGGGCATTAACGTTGACATGGTCGACCTTTTCAAACGTAGTCAGCGAACTTCGTATGAGAGTTCGAGCCGTTTTCTGCTGAGTTCAAAACTGCGGGTAGCTAGCTTTGCTGCCCCAATCTCTTTGGACGACGACGACACAGCCTTTGCCAACAACATGAGCACCTTGGCTCAATTGGCAGAGGTCGCTGGAAAGCTTCAGTCCGGCTGTGCTGTACTGAACATTCCTACAGGTACTAACCGACTGCCTTACCACGAGTACTTCGAAGTCATTCGCAAGCGAATTGACCAAATTGCCGAAGTGTTCGCCGCACACAACGTTAAGTTGGCATTGCGATTTAGTGCAATTCCCGACGCCGAAGAGAAGCAGTTCAAGTTCGTACGCGACGTCGAAGGCTTCGTAGCCCTCGTTCGTTCCTGCACATCCAAGAATGTTGGAATCGTCTTGGATACTTGGAATTGGCACTTGGGTCGTGGCAAGCTATCGCAGTTGGATGACATTGGCTTGGATCGTGTTGCCATGGTCTACATGGCTGACTGCAAAGAGGGCGTTGATCCTTCGGCTGCAACCTGTGAAGACCGAATTCTTCCGGGAGCCTCGGGCGTCATCGATAATGTTGCTTGGCTTACAAAGCTAAGCGGCAAAGACATTCCTGTGACGGCCTACGGTGTTGCCGCCAATGGAATTTCGACTCGTGATGCTTTCATTGCCCATGTGCAAGATACGATTGACGATGTCTTGATGGCTGCTGGTGTACCTACCAACACGCGAAAGCCAGAGACATTTGTTGCCGCTGCTGCAGCAACACCTTATCGCGAGTAAGTTGAGCGGCGAGAGTCGCCTTGAATTGGAATGCTTTCAATAACCCCGTAGTTTTCACTGCGGGGTTATTTTTTTGACAGCACTTGCTTCTGTTTGCTGGCATTGATTCAGTAAGTTTGGCGATTCTCGCAGATACGCGCAAGTCATCCAATTGCTTGATTCCAACTGAGCCAATCTGTGTATTGTGGCCTTTGCTAACCTCCGATTCTCAGGATAAGCGGGCGATGTATGCCTGGGATTGTCCACGATGCCTTTGCATCCAGTGGCGCGGTCGTAGGAAACAATGGCGAGCGATCCAAGAATGAAACGATACTTTCATCGAAGTTTATTACTGGCCGGGATAGGTCTTGCGACTAGCCATGTCGTGGCTTGGGGCAGTGATAACTTCATTCTGCAGCCGAAGATGCAAGCGAGCCAAGCTGCATCGACAGATGCTGCCGCTGCCGCTTCGAATAATTCGTCTAACGGCAAGCCGCAGTGGAGTGCTGCCTTAACGACAACGCCACAAATGCAGTCGACGCCACTTGTGGCCAATCCACCAATTCAAATGGACGTAAGCCACAATCAGCCAGCCAACTCTTCGCGGTCAGTTGCGGAAGCTAGTTCCGCTGTACAGCCGCCAACTATTGAGCCAACGCCTTCACCCGTTTGGGTCAAACGAGGTTCGCAAGATCGAACAACTGTGAAAGCTACTACTGGACAGGCTCGCACGGAAGAGGTGGCTTCTCATGCGTTCACGGTCGCTCCGGTTCAGCCGAAAAGTGCGGGGAGTCCGAGCAATTACGTTCCTTCACTCGGGTACGTTCCACCGACTGGTCCTACACAACCAGTCGCAACTACGCAACCAGTCGCAAATACACGACCGACCGGAACTACGCAACCAACTGGAAGGACGCAACCAACTGTTCCCGCACAATTGGCGACTACACAATCGCACAAAGAAACGCCGAAACAATCCGACGCTTCACATTCAGGC
>CAYWNG010000230.1:0-2422 GCA_964458685.1 uncultured Pirellulaceae bacterium | reverse complement strand
GACTACACAATCGCACAAAGAAACGCCGAAACAATCCGACGCTTCACATTCAGGCGCGTCGACTGGAATCGCTGCGCAGTTGGCGAGTACGGATAGAGAATCTGGCTCTAGTACTGAAGGCAAGATGCACTTAGCCTCACGATTGTCGAAGAGCATCATTGGTGAACCTGTTGAAAAGAAGTTCGTCCTTGCGGGAGGAACTTCGATGGTGGGGCCGGCCGCGGTTGGGCAACAACTAACGACGCTATTGACAAATAGTGAGCAGTTGAGTCGAAGGGGGCTGTTCTTGTCGGCGCGGGAAGAAGCGGACATGGCGCAGCTTCGATTGGCTCGCTTCCTCGACTCGCTTAGCAACAACTACCGTAGTGAGCCAGCCTTGAAAGCGGCTCAAACTGCACTTCGCGAGGCAGCGGACTTTTCCCAAAGTCGAACATCCGAAATTTTGCCCGAGCTGATCAACTCGCATGAAACTCCGGTTCTCAAGAACGTCGAAATAGCGAGAACTCCGCCGACAACGCTCGCTCAGTCGTACTACCAATACGCTGAAAGTCAACTGATCGAGGGAGCCCAGCAGCATCCTTGGTTTAGCGATATCTTCTACACGATTGGAAGGACCTACCAAGCCGAAGCAGACTCGACGTCAACTGCGGATCGAGACCTACTGCGTGCGAAAGCGATCGTTTACTACCGAGCTGCGGTGACGATTCGTCCGAGCAATTCTCTTGCAACCAATCAACTTGGCTTTGTGCTCTTGCAGCTTGATCGACCGAAAGAGGCGCAGGTAGCGCTTGTTGCCAGTGTGGATAGTCGGTTGGAAATTCCGGCGTTGCAAAATCTGGTCGAAGCTAGTCGACGATTGGGTGATCAATCCATGCAGCAGTGGGCGATGCTTGCGATTAGCCAATTGCAACGACAAATCCCGCCCTCGTTGCCGAACTCGCCAGAGATACTGGAGGTTGATAACAGTACCTTTCGGTCGACAACACCCGTTGTTCCCACTTCAGGTAGCCCAGCACCATTGACGGCAAGCTCTGCCAATTCAGGTGCGAATGCCGCATCGATGGTGCGCTAAAATGGTACGCATAAGATTGCTCCACCAAAAGATGAATTGGATCACTATGAACAGTAATAAGCCTTCACGCCAATACAACGCAGCGAGTCTTCGCGCGGTGAGCGTTTGCGTGCTGGGCATGCTGTACGCGATCAACTCGCCTGCAATTTTGGCTCAGCAACAATCACCACCTCAACCGTATTTGCACTCGCAGATGAATCCGCAGGTTGCGGGACAACCACAGCCACACCAGCAGATGTCAACAGCACATGTGCCTCCGCAGGTGCAGATGCAGCAACACATGCAAATTCAGGCTCCAGTGCAAACTCACATTCAGGCACAACCGAAGGTGCAGGCGATGATGAGCGGCAATGTGCAGGTGATCGAGCTTGGACCAAATGACTTTGCTCAACCAGGTTACAATTCAGGGTTGGGTACGCCAGAAGGCTGTGCGGATGGAGTTTGTGGTTACACGGCTGACAATCCGCCGATGCAACCAGGCGTTTCCAAAAGTCGATGTCAGCCCTGCATTCGCGCTGTCGATTGCGCAGACAACTGCGGCGGGCAACAGACATGGCGCGACATGCACCCTTACAATTTTCAACCACTGGGGCATGGGCAATACCAAGGTCCAGTTCGCGTTCCTGTAAACCGAGAGTATCGTATTCGTCGTGGTGACAAGATACAGTTCACCTATTCGAAGTTTCGCGATCTGCCTACGCCGAATGACTATGTTTTGGGGATTGGCGATGAGCTGCAGATTACATCACTATCAGACGAGAAGCTAAAGGTTGGCGATCTCTTGACCGGCCGCGGTGCCGCGATCATTACCGATGGAACGATTTGGTTACCACTGGTTGGTCCGGTCAAAGCGGCGGGGTTAACGATCGAGCAACTTCGTCGCAATTTAGAAGATCGATATCGCGAGTGGTTGACTGACCCAGCGATCAGTATTCAGCCAGTCAAGATCAACACGCGAGCGGATGATATCCTCGAGCCGATCGACGCTCGACAAGGGATCACCGGTGGGCGAGCTCAGATTCTTAATGTCTTGGAAGACGGCACCGTACGAATGAACCGTTTGGGATCTGTGTGCGTCCAGGGGCTCACACTAGATCAGATCAAAAGAGAAGTGAACTTGCGATACCGGGATCTAGCACCGGGAGTCTATATCGAACCTACAATCTTCGAAACGGCGCCGCACTTCGTTTATGTCTACGGCCAAGTGGCGCAGTCCAATCGCTATGCATTGACAGGGCCAACCACGGTTACTCAGGCTCTAGCGCTTGCCGGAGGAGTGAACAACCGCGGAAATGCTCGAGAGATTGTGATCTTCCGCCGCGCTGAAGATTGGCGATACATCGCTACTCG
>CAYWNG010000229.1:0-9163 GCA_964458685.1 uncultured Pirellulaceae bacterium | reverse complement strand
CTGAGTTTCGACTTGCCGAAACTGCCTCAATTACCTGGGAAACCGGACGCTAACGCGTGGCGGCTAGTATTTCTAAGCGGGACGCTCTCTAACGGCTGGCGGCTAGCTCAAGACGGTAGATGTCCTAAGCAGGACATCTTCTAGAGCAACGTCGAATCGAAGAACACTACTTCTGCGGCAAGTACCTCTTGGAAATTCCAGCTAAGTATTCCTTGTTCCCAGCAATATCAAGCGAATCGTAAGTTGAGTAGTTCTTGATCTTGATTTGCAGGCCTCTCGAGGCAGCGGAAGCCTTCTTTGATTTGCGGTCAGCATCACGCTCAGCTCTTTTCTGTTTGGATTCAGCGGCTTTATTCAGGTCGTTCATCTTGCTCTTGGTGAACATTTCGTCGCGTTCTTTCTGGGTCATCAGACCCGACGCTTGCGATTGCAATTGGCGGTAGCTTTCCATTAGCGTCCTAGCTTGAACCTCCATATTCCGCCTATCGGCTAGTGCATTGGCAATGTCGCGATTCAAGCGACTGTATTGGAGTTCATCGGAGATTTCGCGTCTACGAACTCGATTGCCGTTGTTATCCTCTCTAATCACTTCAACGATTAAATTCTGCTGAAGCTGGCTCATTAAGTTGACTTGACGATCAATGGCATCAAGACTGGCGATGTTGCTAGCCGTAGCTAGCTCGAGCTTTTGAAGATCGGACTTCAACTTCTCTAGTTTATCTGTACGATCCTTCTCTCGTGACTTTAGCTCCTCGGCCTTGGCGTCAGCTTCGGATTTCAAGCGCTCGGCACTCTCGAGCTCACTGGCGATCTTCGACTCAGCATCCTCTTCAGCCTTTTCGGTGACTCGCACAATTTCATTATTGAGCTTAGCTACCTGTGTCTCAACGAAGGTTATTCCCTCTTTGTACTTGACCTTGAGTGCTTCGGGCAGTTTTGATTCGGCAGATTGAGCGATCCGCTTTCGCAGTTCCTCTGGGCAGTCATCCGCACGAACTTGTTCAAGATAGGCCACAAAGATACCCGTTGTTCGGGCGACATCCTCGGCAAGTTCCGTTTCAGTTGGCAGCTTGTCGAGCAGTTTTTCAAATTCGTTGACTGCATCATCGAACTTATCAAGCTCAACGTACGCGCGCACCAATAACAACCTGGCTCGATACACTTGGGGGCGTTGCTCAACGAAGGGCTTATAAACGTCGATCGTTTCTTGCCAGCGCCCGAATTTGACCAGCATTAGTCCGTAGCCAAAATCAAATAGCGCGGCTTGTTGAGTATTCGCCGCATTGGTTTCTCGGAGCTGCTTGGCTTCCGAGAGTGCAGAGAGTTTATCCTGATCAAGCAACTTGAGCATTGCGGCAAGATCCTCACCACCGCCAGCCTGACATTGGAGCGTGAATAGGCTTAGTACAAACATCAAGCTAAAGAGACGAGCGTGCCTAAACATTGGAACCCACTCCTAAATCAACTAAATTGCGACCCGTTTATTCTAGGTTCTAAGCGACTTGCGTCCAAGAGAGATGTGCTTGAACCCCTCCGTTTTCCCAATGTTCTGGGGACTGTACAACGTCAGCGCTAGACTCGCCGCAGCTTGGCCGGCTTAGTTCGAAAATGGCGAGTTCAGAGATGAGATGATGGGCAACGACATTCATTGCGGCGACGCCAAGCGGTGGTCACGCGATCCAGTGAATATATGGTCCGTTAGTTAGTCATCCACCGTCTGGCGACGGTGGCTACTTGACGGGTCATCCATCGTCTGGCGACGGGTGGCTACTTAACGGGGCATCCAGCGGCTGGCGACGGTGGCTACTTAGCGAGTCATCCAGCGGCTGGCGAGGGGTGGCTACTTAACGAGTCATCCACCGTCTGGCGACGGGTCGCTACTTAACGGGTCATCCACCGTCTGGCGACGGTGGCTACAATGCGGGGCATCGACCGGCTGGCGAGCTGGCGACGGTGGCTACATGGCGGTTTTTTTCTAGCTTTTTCCCGATTTTCTGCGGCTGTTGGGAAGGCGTTTGAAGGAAGGCTCCACACGAGTTTCGCCCTCCCATCCCGCTAAACGTGCGGAAAGTGTGCAATTGCATGAGCGTTGCATGAGCGGCGGAAGTCGCTATGATTAGGATAGTTAGGATCAACTGACGTCGAGTATTGACGTCATCCTCTGACATTCTTTGCACCCAGTCTCCAGGGCTGTTGATACCGATCACAGCCGAAACGTAATGGGCACGTAAATTCATGAACACTGCACAACGGATTATTTGCTGGTGTCTGCTTGTTGTTGTCGCTGGATGCGGGCGATCGTCGCTGCCTCCCAAGAAGGACGATCAAGGTCGAATTCCAGTGGTTGCGACCTACAGTATCTTGGCTGATTGGGTTAAGCAAGTTGGTGGTGATCGCGTGGTTGTTACCACTCTTGTACCTGCTGACGGCGATGCTCACACCTTCGAGCCGACACCGCAAGACGGTTTGGCTCTCACTAAGTCCATGATCATTTTCGAAAACGGCTTACACTTTGAAGCGTGGATGGATGATCTGTTTGACGCCAGCGGTAGTCTCGGCAAACGAGTCGCTGTGTCGCGCGACATTACGCCTCGCAAAGCGTTCTGCGCCTGCCATGGAACCAGCGAAGACCCCCACGTCTTCCATTCGGTAAAGCACGCGATCTCGATGGTTCGCGTCATTGCCTCTGAACTTTCCTCTGTCGATCCAGATAACGCGGCCGAATATTCGCAGCGTGCCAACGACTATATCGCGCAACTGGAACAGTTGGACGTTGAGATTCGTTCGTTGGTGGCCTCGGTTCCTCAAGACCAACGGACTCTTATCACTGGGCACAATACTTTCGGATACTTTGCAGAAGACTATGGATTTGAAGTCTTGAGTGTATTAGATTCACTCACTAGCGAAGCGTCCGATCCTTCCGCCATGAAGATCGCCTCCTTGATTCGCCGAATCAAAGAGTTGAAGGTGCCAGCCATTTTTGCCGAATCGACTTTGAATTCTAAGTTGATCGAGCAAGTGGCCCGCGAGGCGGAGATCAACGTGGTCCAGTCGCTAAATACCGACGCGCTTGGACCCGAGGACAGTCCTTCGGGTACATACGTCGGAATGATGCGTTCTAATGCTCAGAAGATATCGGAGTCGCTGCGTTGAGCGATGCATGTTGTTCAGAAAACCATCTTAAGCTGACCAACGCAGAAGCAGAGTGCGAACACAAACTTCCGCCTTTGCCGTACGGAGGTCGAGGCCACCAAGGGCCCAAGCCTAGCAGCTTGGCTCTAGAGTTCCAACGCCTGACTGTCAGCTACCCGTCAACGAAAAAGATCGTGGTGAGCGACATTACTTTGTCAGTCGCTCGAGGTCAGCGAGTGGCTTTGGTAGGTCACAATGGAGCGGGCAAGAGCACGCTACTGAAAGCTGCTGCTGGACTGATCAAGCCCGACTCGGGATCGATTTCTGTCTATGGAAATGCGGTAGGAGCGTGTCACCATCGCACCGCTTATCTGCCTCAACGGTCCGACGTCGATTGGCATTTTCCGATTACCGTCAACGACCTCGTAATGACTGGTCGTTACGTTCATTTAGGTTGGCTGAAGCGCCCAGGCCTTGCCGATCGTCAATTGGTTTCCGCCGCTTTGGATCGACTCGGAATTGGCGATTTGGCTCAGCGTCAGATCGCCGAGCTATCCGGGGGCCAGCAACAACGAGCGCTCATTGCTCGCGCTCTCGTACAACAAGCCAGCTTGTTCCTCTTGGACGAACCGCTCAATGCCGTTGATGAATCAACGCGTGACATCGTCGACAATGTCCTCAGCGATCATGCTAAAGTCGGCGGCAGCGTGTTGGTGGCGACTCACGATTTAGGTCGACTTTCTGAGTCGTTTGATGTGGCCGTGTACATGAAGGACGGCCGCATCCAGCAAGTTGAAAAACTGCCCGGTGGCAAGTTCACTGTTGAAGTTAACTCGATTCAGTTCAACTCAAGTACGCCTGCAACCCAAGGCAGTCGCTAATGGATTGGTTGCTTGAGCCGTTTCAATTGGGACTGATGCGTCGAGCGTTAATGGCCAGTTTGCTGGTTAGCGCGACCTGTTCTTTGTTGGGTGTGTATGTGGTGTTGCGCCGAATGGCATTCCTTAGTGAAGCCGTAGCTCACACGACATTACCTGGAATTGTGATCGCGTACTTCAATAAATGGAATCTCTTGGCGGGCGCCGTTGTGGCCGCGATACTCACCGCCATCGGTATCGGCTGGTTGGGACGCGGTCAGAAGCTTCGGGAAGACACAGCGATTGGAATCGTCTACTCGGGTATGTTCGCTCTGGGGATCGTCATGATCAGCAGCAGCAAGAACTTTATGGACTTCACGCACATGTTAGTGGGCAACGTTCTGGGCGTGAGCAACCAAGATCTCATCGGCATCGCCATAGTCTGCTTCGTGGTCTGCGGAACATTGGGGGCAGTCGGTAAGGAATTGCTGTTGACCACGGTCGATCCATTGCATTCGCAAACGATAGGGCTGTCCGTTCAGCGGATGCGTTACATCCTCTTGATTTTGTTGGCGCTATCTGTCGTCACAGCGATTCAAGCTGTGGGCGTTGTACTGACGACCGCATTGATGGTTACGCCCGCCGCGACAGCCACACTGATAACGAAGCGACTGAAGTGGGTCTTCTTCTGGTCTGTCACCTGCTCATTTGCGAGCAGCATTATCGGCTGGTATGTCTCGTACTACTACGAAGTTTCAGCCGGCGGCGCGATTGTGCTTTCATGCACTTCTCTGTTCGGAATCGTCTACTTGGCTCATCGCGCTGGATTGTTCCACCGAGGTCACCGAGTCGAGGATCAGACTGAATTCGCCAGCGAAGAATTCTGATTCAAGATCTGTCGCTCAACGTTTAACCAGCCTCGGAATCTCCAAGCAGATACATCAGCATCCGGCCGGGACTTTCCAGAAAATTCCGAGTCACGCGAAAGTGTTCCGTGTCTTCATAGGCTACGGGAAGAATACCTTTTTCGCTAAACGAGTAGATCGTCGCATGTGGATAGCTCATGATTATCGGCGAGTGCGTGGCGATCACCAATTGCGAGTCTTTTTGAACAAGACTATGGAGCAACACCAAGAATTCCAGTTGCCGTTGAGGAGAAAGAGCCGCTTCTGGTTCGTCCAAAAAGTACAGCCCTTGCGAGAAGCGACTCTCAACCAGCGACATAAACGCTTCGCCGTGCGATTGTTCATGCAGCGATCTTGATCCATAACTACTTTGAACGCCCAAGTTCTCGATCTCAGTCGCCACATTAAAGAGGCTCTCGGCTCGCATGAACCAAGCATCTGGGACAAGCGCGTGATAGCGTCGTACCTTGAGGGCGTTGTGAAGTTCTGAATGACTTTCCCGAGTTGCAAACACCATGTTGCGACTGCCACCTTCGGGGTTGAGCCCATTGGCAATTGCAATCGCTTCCAAAAGCGTCGATTTGCCAGAACCGTTTTCGCCAACAAAAAATGTGACTCGTGGATGGAGATCCAGTTTGGAAAAGTTACGTAGCGACGGCAAATTGAAGGCGTAGTGCTTTGGATCATGAATGCGACTACGGTCGAGAAAGACCGACTCGATGAAAGGACCTGGAGTTACACCACGCTTTAGTTTTCTCATTGGTATCTCGCATAGAAAAGCGAAGATTTCGTTTGCACGCCTGCGTCCATCAAGGTCATTGTACTCAATCCGAGGTTAACCAAGTACGTGTGCGGCATCCGCGTTTTGCAAGTACCTTCCGTTAGCAGTGCGGCAGATTGTTTAACGGCAAGCCGCAGGCGACTGCGTCACAATCAACGCCGATGGAATACTTGTCATGAAGCAGTCGCCTGCGGCTTGCCGTTAAAACGATTTACAAGATCGACAACGCCCAGCACTGTTTCGGGAGGTCGTACACTCGCCAGCTTCCGCCTTCATGGAAAAGGTGAACCATCTGCGAGAATCTGCATAACTGGTACAGTCGGGTTTCGACTTTGCAACTTGCCGCCTCTCACAACCCATACCTTCGTACGAGAATTACACATAACGTATCTTTGCATGGCTCCTTGTTCTTAGTGTAATCCACAACAAAGCTTTGCCATGCATCCCTCAGTGCCCCGTTCCCTGCTCGAGCGATTCGCTGCACAGGTTCGTGTACGTCCATCAGACATTGCTTGCCAGTGCAAGCAACGCTGCTACTCGTACGCTCAGTTGGACTCGGCCAGCGAACGTTTGGCCGAGCGATTGATTGAACTGGGTATCAAGCAGGGCGATCGAGTTGCCATCTGTATGCCTAAATCGTCCTATTGCGTTGAAGCAATCCTCGCGACGGTTAAGGCCCAGGCTGTCTACCTGCCGTTAGACCCCGAGTATCCCGAAGATCGCCTCAGCATGATCGCCGAAGACGCTGGTCTCAAGTTGATACTCTCCACGAGTGATGCTCAACTACCTTCATCCCTAGCGAGTATTCCAACGCTTTCCGTCGACGTTGAAATCGACGAACGGCGATTCGAAGAGCTCAAAAATCGATGCTGCAACTTAGCAACGACTCTTCAAGAGGTCGTTGAGTCCCATTCGGCTCAACATGACTTGCCGGTCTACATGATCTACACTTCGGGTTCGACTGGTAAGCCCAAAGGCGTGATCGTTGGCACTCGCTCGACCATCAATTTTATCGAAGCGATGCTTGCTTCGCCCGGATTCAGGCCGACAGATGTTGTACTGAGCGCTTCGACTTTGGCTTTTGATATCTCCGTCTACGATGTTTTCGTACCGCTTTCCGGAGGCGGTAAGATCGTGATCGTGGATCGCGATGTCGCTCGCGACGGAAAACTGTTAGCCAGGAAGCTCGCAGAAACCGGCGCGACCATCATGTTTGCCACGCCATCCAGTTGGCGAATGCTGATCGAAGCTGGCTGGCAAGGCGACCAAAACAACTTTCGTGTCTTCACTGGCGGCGAACATTTACCGCGCGAGTTGATTCAACCACTGTTGGATCGTACCAGCGAAGTTTGGAATTTCTACGGGCCAACAGAAGCCACGGTCTTAGTGACGCGGCAACGTGTCTGGAATGCCAATGAGCGAATCCTGGTTGGCGAGCCAATCGAGAATGTCGAACTGACGGTTGTCGACGAACAGCTTAACCCAGTCGCCGATGAAGTCGAAGGCGAATTGCTAATCACTGGTACTCCGCTGGCACACGGATATTGGAATCGTCTCGAGCTGGATGCCGAGCGATTCATAGACTTTCAAGGCAAACGTGCGTATCGCACCGGCGATTTGTGTAAGCGAACTTACGAAGGCCGTATCGAATGTCTTGGTCGATTAGACAATCAAGTCAAGATCCGCGGGCATCGGATCGAACTAGGCGAAATCGAATCTGCTATTCTCGAGCTTTCAAACATTCGTCAGGCGGTAGTCGTAGCTGATACGACACCCAGCGGCATCGCTCGTTTGGTTGGCTATGTTGTACCCGAAGCTAGCTATCATGTTTCAACTGCTGAAGTCTTAAAACACTTAGCGGCGAAGCTACCTGACTACATGGTGCCTGCAGCGATAGTAAGTCTTGACACGCTACCGTTGACACCCAACGGCAAGATCGATCGATTGGCGCTACCCAAGGTCTCCTGCCAACGTCCAGAACTTGAGAATGGCTTTGTGCCAGCGAATAATGAGCCGGAGGATCAGCTTTCGAAGCTATGGAGCGAACTACTGGGCTTTGAAGGCATCGGAGTTACCGACAACTTCTTTCAGCTTGGCGGCAATTCGCTTTTGGCAGTCAAGGCAACCGCTGCTGCCTCCGAAGTCGTCGGTCGCGAAATACCGGTTGCTTTGCTTTTCGATCATCCAACGATTCGTAAGTGGCTAAGTGTCGCGACGACATTCGGCAAGGATGATGGATCGTACAACACTCCACAAGGCAAACAAACTAGGTCTGCAAGAGCGAGCGACGCCAACGAAGGCATCGCAATTGTTGGAATGTCCGCAAGGTTTCCCGGCGCGAAGAATGTAGCCGAGTTCTGGAACAATCTGCTCGAAGGAGTCGAGTCGATTCGCTTCTTCGAAGCGCATGAACTCTCGCCAACAATTCCGTTAGCCGAAGGTACTGACAAGAACTACGTCGCCGCCCGCGGTGTTATCGAAGACGTAGATCAGTTCGATCCGCGCTTCTTCGGAATCTCTCCACGAGAAGCCGAAGTCATCGACCCACAGCATCGTATCCTGCTCGAATTAGCTTGGAACGCCTTAGAGGACGCTGGATTCAATCGACAGAAGTGTGATGATCGAGTCGGCGTGTGGGCCGGTTGCTTTTCGAACACATATCTCTCGCACAACCTACTTGGAAATCCTGAGCGGCTGGCTGAGTTAAGCGAATTTCAGTTAGCGACCTGTACTGAAAAGGATTTCATCGCGACTCGCATCGCACATCATCTCGATCTTCGCGGTCCAGCGATTAACGTCAATACCGCTTGTTCGACTTCGTTGGTGGCCGTTATTGAAGCGTGCAAGAGTCTGCAACATGGCGATTGCGAAATGGCATTGGCCGGTGGTTCGACCATCGTATTTCCACAGCATCGCGGACACATCTATCAATCAGGGAATATTCTATCGCCCGATGGTCATTGTCGACCTTTCGATGCAGCAGCCGACGGCACGCTGTTTAGCGATGGAGCGGGCCTAGTGGTGCTCAAACGCTATAGCGACGCTGTGCGCGACCGTGACCGCGTATATGCAGTGATCAAAGGCCTCGGCTTGAACAACGATGGCGGCAAGAAGGCCAGCTTTTCCGCGCCAAGTATGTCTGGACAAGCCGCCGCGATACAAATGGCTCATGAAACCGCCGGAGTTTCCGCAGACTCAATCGAATACATCGAAGCCCACGGAACGGCAACTCCGCTTGGCGATCCCATCGAAGTCGCCGCGCTCAGCCAGGCATTTTGCCGTACGACTGCGAAGAAGCAGTACTGTGCTCTAGGTTCGGTCAAGAGCAACATTGGCCATTGTGTTGCCGCCGCGGGAGTGGCTGGACTGATCAAAGCGGCATTATCTCTGCATCACCAAGTCATCCCTGCGACGATCAATTTTCAGAAAGAGAACGCGGCGCTTCAGCTACACAATACGCCTTTCTTCGTATGTGACAAGAATCGTAA
>CAYWNG010000228.1:0-9233 GCA_964458685.1 uncultured Pirellulaceae bacterium | reverse complement strand
CAAAGCAGGTTCGACATCCGACAGTTGGTGGTGGAACTAGTAGTCGACTCCTTCAGCGTCCTAAACAAAAAAGGCCAGCGAGAGATCGCTGGCCTTTTTCTATGCTTCTCGCCGATCTTCTATGCTTCTCGCCGATCGTCTGTATTTTGCGAACTGGTATAGACACGAAAAAGCCTAGAACCTTCCCTTCTTCATCCTCATCGCGGCAAATACGCTGAGCCGATATTCTGACAAAGCAGCCCCATCCACCTCGATATGTCGCTTAGTGTTGCTGAAAGCGAGGAAACGCAAATGGACTTGGTACGAACCTGTGGGTGAATCAGTTTGTCAGCTAGAAATATGACATGGGGGCGGTGAGTTAAGGGGACCCAATCCGGTTTGTTCGGTAGTCGGGCCTTGGCGCCTAGCTACCAAACTTCCGCTCCCACCGGGCAAGCCGGTAGGGGGCGACGCGAGACTTAAGTCCCTCGGATCTGGTTGCCAACCCACTGAGCCAATTTCTCGGGGCTGACTGCCGCGACGGGCATGCCTGCTGAGGCCATCATTTGCGCACAGCCTTGATGGAAGCGAGCAACACCTTGATCATCGAGCGCTGCTAACCCGATGCACTTGACTCCGGCCTCGACCAACGCGCGAGTCTCGGCAATCATCTCTCCGGTCGATACTCCTTCTTCAAAGTCGGTTACTAAGACAACCATCGATCGAGAGGGAACTCGCAGGCCCGCACGTGCATGTCTCAATCCTAGGCCTATATGCGTACCGCCACCTACTTGCACTTCCAGCAACAGCGTCAAAGGGTCTGCCACATGACCGCTCAGATCTACCACTTGAGTGCTAAATGCCAGGAATCGAATCGAGAGCGCGGGAAGCTCAGCAAAAATCGCGGCACACAAAGCGCTGTAAACGACCGATGATGTCATCGATCCAGACACGTCGACGACGAAAGTTAAATGCCAGTCCATTTCCCTTTTGGACGCTGAGTTAAAAATAAGATCCTTCGCTACGATGGTTGTTCGGCCATCCTCGCGCCGAACAGCGTTGGCTAGATTGCCACGAATTGTCCGGGCAAGGTTCAGGCGTCGATTGCGACGTCGAGTCGGACGAGCGATGGACAAACCATGGACGTGTGGACGAAGCCGAAAGGCTAACTTCTGAGCGAGCTGCTCGGTGATACGCTTCGCAATTTGACGAAGGCGTTGCGACTTGGACTCCGAAGTGCCACCGGCCAGCGACAATACCTGCTGCAAAAGCTCCATGCTAGGAACGACGGTATCCGGGTCCAGCGCGGTTAAAGTGCTAAGATTGCCAGAAGCTGCGGAGGAGCCCAGAACTTCTTGACAGATATCGGAGCCAAACAGTGATTCCAAGTCCTCGGACCATTCGGCCGCCGTTGGCTGCGGTTGTTCGGTTCCTCCGCCCGAGCCGGGTCGTCTCTTGGAAAGGCCGGCCCGAGCTCCTTCGCCTTTACCTTCTCCAGATGATCGAGGCTCCTTGCCGCTTGGCACCCTCGCGATTTTGGTTCTGGTGGGACTCCCATGACCATCCGCCAACGGTCGGCGATGGAAATGGATTGGTGAACAAAATGATGGGAGATAGATTGATGCGGATCGGATGATGGGCTCAAGTCAGTCTGATCAACTGCCATCTGGAAAGACGCAGATGAATCGGGATAAGCTACAGCAGAAAAGTTGACCATCAAGTTTGGAAACATCGCTTGCACTGCCGATTGGCCTGCGAGATCAGCTTCGCGAAGAATTGCTAACGTTTCGGTCACATCGACAGCTTCTTCTTCAGACAGATTCCCAAGCGACAATTCGGTGCCTCGATCTGTGATTAACTCCAGTTGAACGTCGAGAACCCTTTGTCGATCTGCGGGCGAAAACTCATGGAAAGCCCCGCGTAGTGGAGGGAGCCGTTTAAGAAAAGTGTCATCGCTCATCGATCGAAGACTCTCTTGCATGCCACTCAACCATTCCGGTTCAGATTGCATCATCGGCAATAGAACCTGGACGGTACCCACAAGAGCATCCTTAAGGCGAGCTCTCGAATCTCGGTCGCACGCATCGTCAATCCACCCAGTCATCATCGAAGCAAGGTCCGTTGGCGGTCGCTCTTGAAGTAAGCACAACATAGCAATGGAAGCACCGCGCATTCGATCGCTTCCTCGCTTCAATGTCTGTTGACACCACGAGATTAACTGAGGCAAGCCCTGGTAGAGGACCTCCAATTGCTGATGATCGGCAGCCATCGATGCGATTGTTGGTACACTGCCTCGCAACCAATGACCTAGTTCGCAAAGTCCCACGACATCGGACGCTTCGTTGGAACCAACGAGTCCTGCCAGCCTGTCCAGCGAAGTTCGAATGAGCACGACGAGTCGATCGACCCATTGATCGCAGTGAAAGTGCATTAGAAAAGGTGCATATTCTTCTTGATTGGGTTGCGGCAGTCCAGGGACATGGCCTGCAGAGATCCGTCCAATTCGCGAAGCAGCTTCGACGAGTTCACTGAGTCCTGCTGACTCAAGAAATGAACCGGATAGCTTTTCCATAGCTCGGCGCGTCAAGCCATGTAGGCCACACTCGGATGCCGTTGTGAATTGTTGCATCAGAAAAGTTGGCGTCCATTCGTCGGTCCCTTCACGAGGTGAGCGCAGTTGGAGTATTCCTTCGACAACTTGCGAAAGGGTCACACCATAGCGAGAGAGCGATTCGATCGTTGCACTTGTCCCTTGTCGAAAACCAACCTCCCAAACTTCGACAAGATTCTCACGATTACCTTGTTCAATCGTATCGACTCGTCGAGCATAGGGAATATTGGCGGCGCAAAGTTGACGCAACACCACGGCGCGAGCCCGATCTCTAGCATCGCGCAGGACGTCGAGTCGGACCTCTTTGACTTCGGTTGTGGGTAGCTTGAGCGATCGAAACACTTCGTCCAACGCCAGTGATAGACCACATCTGGGAGCTTTGTCGGTCACTTTCCCTGTTCGATTTCCGATCAAGACGGACTCGACGGCGCGGGCCACTTCGCGAGCGCGACCATGCAATTCTCCATGCGCGAGACAGCTTTGAATCGATTCGATCAGTTCGCCTCGTCCAGCTATGGGAAGTCCACGAATCTTGGCGAGGTCGCGCATCATGCGAGTGATTTCTGTTGCGTCGGGAGTTCCTGCTACGTGCCCCCGAGCACGCATCGCTCGACAAATATCCACGACCAACTTGGAAGCGACGGCATCCATCTGACCCAAGTCATCCGATGCGACCATTCGGTCGTGCCAAACGGGATCGCGAATACCTGCTGGATATCCGCTCCGCTCATCCAATTGCTCGAAACTGTATCCGACCAGCGATACACCCACGCTTTGCATGTCTTCGCGGATGAGGTCCATGACAAACTGATCGTGTTCTTGGGATGCTTCGAGGACCGACGGCAACAAAGCACTCGCGTGGAACGAGCCGATCAGAGCAACGCTATGCTCAGGAGCTTCGCGAATCGCTTGCCGCATGGCGGATTCTCGTAGCAAATCACGCAGTTGGATGTGCGAACTATTTTCGCGAATGGCCCATCCAAAAAGTAGTGCAGCTCGCCGAACAGATTCAGGGTCGCCCAACATCCCAGGTGTTTCGATCAAGCGTTCCCAGAGCTGGCCTGTGTCTTCTGAGTAGGTACGAGCTAATAGATCTTGCAATAGAGATTTCGACTTAGACGAACGTGGGTCAGACTTGATCGCCTGCTGCAGAGTCGATAGCTGTTGGTCCATCCAAGTGTTAATAGCTTGGTCAAGCCTCGCGATCTTGGACTCAACAACTTGCGCGCCCGCAGAAAGATCAAACGGCACGATGGGGACTCGATTCTTGCTCGCCCATCGTATCGCGGCCAACTCGGGTGAAAAGTCGGCAAGGGGATAGAAAGAGATGTTGCCATGAGGATCGGCGGCTGAAATTGCCACAGGCGCGACGGTTTGTTCGTCTGCTAAATGCACGATCCAATCAGAAAAGTCGGATGGCATCTCGAGCAGAATCGTTTTGGGTTGAAACGCATCCAGTAGCGGCGCGAGAGCTCGTGTGATCGCTGCTGAATGATGACGTACGCCGATCAGCAACGGCTCGCGACACTCAGAGAGAAGATCGACCTGCTTGGGAAAATCGAACTCGCGTGCTTCGCTCATCCCTCGATTAAGCTCCTTAGTTCGCTTAAGCGTTTCCAAAGCGGATTACCCGCCTCAGCTCGGCGTCTCAAGGGGCCATCCCAGTAGTGCAGCAAACGTTCGCGGTCTTTGGCATCATCCTTCATCACGACACCCAACAAGTGACCAGGCAATCGTGAGATCGGATCAAAGCCAGACGGAAAGAATGCGCCTTCGCGGAGAATCGTGGCGGTAACGGCTACCGCTTCAGCAGTACTCATGACAGTACTGGGTTGTTGTACTTGCCAACCTTCCGCAGTTCGTCCACTTCGAAGATCACGAAAGATTTGAACCAAAAGTTGCACTAAAGCGATGTCGACCGGTATCGAACGGTTGCCGTGGGTCAATATTGAGGTGGCTCGTCGCATTACCAACTCGACTTCTCGGCCTACATCTTGAATCGGCGCGATCGTTTCAAAGTTGAATCGACGTTTCAAGGCGGCCGACATTTCGGAGACACCACGGTCGCGCAAGTTCGCAGTTGCGATGACGTTGAAGCCAGGATTAGCAAACAGGCTGGATGCTTCCTCCGGTAGTTCGGGGATCATCATCCGTCGTTCGCTCAATATGGAAATCAGGCTGTCTTGCACTTCGGGCAAACAGCGAGTGACTTCTTCGAAGCGTACGATGCGGCCAGATCGCATCGCTTGATAGACAGGCGACGGAACCAATGCTTCGGGGGTTGGGCCTCGATCAAGCAGCATAGCGTAATTCCATCCGTAGCGAATCTGATCCTCGGTAGTGCCTGCCGTACCTTGAATGGCCAAGCCGCTTGTTCCGCTAATCGCGACCGCCAACAGTTCGCCGAGCATCGACTTGGCCGTCCCCGGCTCGCCGACCAGCAGCAGCCCACGCTCACCTGCCAGTGTGACAACGCATCGCTGTATTAAATCTCTCGGGCCGACAAATTTCTCTGCGATCACAATCGCTTGTGACTTCGACACTCCAATTTTTTGACCGTCGGTTCCGCAAATAAAATCGACGACAGCTTGCGGTGAAAGCAACCAACCATCAGGCCGTTCGTTGGTGTCCGCAGCTCGCAATGCAGCTAGTTCGCTTTCAAAGCGTACATCCGCAGGTGGCAACTGCATTGTTTGTTTTGCGGGTTCACCGTTCGACGTTGCGTTGGTCGACAGATCAGCTTCTTTTGAAGTTTTTTTGGCCATGGTTATTTCTTCTTCTTGCTGGATTTAGTCGGAGCTTCTGCATACGCGGGAACATCCCCAGCCTTCCAGCGATTCCATGCTTTCTCAAACAACGATGTGATGGGACCTTCGAACACGATAAACTCGGCCATGCCTCCGCGAAGTTGTTCCGTGTCCTCATATCCGAACAGAGGAAGCTTCCATGTTTCAATCGGCAGGTTGGGTACTTTCAGTGGCTCCCAACCGCCTGGCAAGAATAGCTCTCGTCCGGCTCGTTCTCGTTTGGCCTCGACCAGTAGTTGTTTCTCCACGAGCGGTGCGCTGATTGATTGAATCTGTTTGGTACTCCAACCGTTCCAAAGTTTGAGATTGGATGAAGTGGGGTCCGGTAAAGCAAGGATTTGTAGGTAGAGTGCCGCAGCCATTTCATCCACCTTCAACTGATTCGAACATTCGGTTACCAAAGCTGGGACGGAATGAAGTGGGTACTGTTCCCAGAGCCCATCTTCGACCACTGGCTGACGATTGCATTCCATGAGGCCAGTCATTCCATCGGATCGCATGCTGACAGCAAACTCCGGTGTCCGCATACTTGTTTCGTAGTATTCGGTTTGAAGGACTGGTTGAAGCGATCCTACAAGAGCTTGCAAGTCTTGGAGTGTCTTCAGTTTCGACGCATTGAAAAATCCAAAAGCATTGGGAGGGATAGTTGCTAAGACAAACGTATCTGTCTCACAACGATAGATGCTATTGGAATCCTTCTCGAACTTGCCCATCGTCGTGGCAAGGTTTCCAATGACAGATTCAGTATTCGTTTTCTGAGCATCAAACGTGATAAAGAACTGTCCTATTGGCAGAAGATTGTCGGGATGATCTAGAAATGCACGGATAGACTCGATGACTTGCGGCAACTGACGCCGGACTGAATGTCCAACCGGCAATCCGTAGTTAATGATCGAAATCCCTTTGGCTAGTCTATCGTAGGCTCGGGTCAGATCAAACGAAGCTGAGGGAGTAACCGCAACTTCCAAAGTACTATACGAGCTTTGCCTTATCGGAAGCCTGAAATCGATTTTGCGTAGCTTGAGTAGCTCAGCTTCCTTCGGAGCCATGATCAACTCATTGAACTCCTTGAGAGGCAGTCCGCCGTAACGCGGAAAGACTCGATCCAACTCTTTGCTAATTTCAGAGGGAAAAGGAGCGATCGCGCGGCGAGACTCGGCCAAGGAATTGACCATCGTGACAAAATTGTGTCCGGCGTTGGTAAGCAGATACCCAGGTTCTTTGAGGCAATTGGAGAACAGGTCACTAGGGATGGCAACAGACTTCAACTCAAGCAAGGCAACTTGAATATCCTTGACCTTCCAACCATAGAACTCGCGAAGCTCCTTGGTCAGCTTCTCTTGGCCATAGGGAGTTGTTCTTACGTTGCCCATCCAAAGCAGTGCCACGCCGATCGGATGAAGACCCAAGCGATTGGATGCATCGTTGAGCTTCTCGATCGAGGGCAGCGGCAGAGCTTCCAATTTGGATAACGCATTGACGAAGCCGATCACTTGTTTGCGATTCCATTTGACTTCGATCTTTTGAGTCGATTCGAAAGCGAGTTTTTTAGGAGCTTTGCATTCCGCTTTGGGATTGTAGCCAAGCACAAAGATTGAATTGCTTGGATAGGTGTAATGGAGATAAGCAAGGTATCGAGTGGGCCCTTCAGAGAAAAACACTTCCCGATTGGCATCCAGCTTCTCGCGGATGTCATTTTCGAGCTTTGCCGACTGCTCCTCGTAGTTGGCCCGAAAAAGACCAAACGATCCCGGCAAATCAAAGATGCCAGTTTCCGCGAGCAGTTTCAGGGAATGAACCCAAGGGCCATCGAGCCGCTCTTTGAGATCTGTCGGACCATCCTCGCGAATTGCCCGTTTCCAAAAAGTCTTCCATACAACTGAGGGCAAATCTTCAAGCAATGAGAACCAGTACTGAGTCGCTTTGGGAAGCGTTTCCAGCTCATGTCCAGCAAAGTACTTGGCTGCGCTGGCGATATGTGCACCGAGAGTCGAGCCTGGTGAGTAATAAGTGGAAAGGTTCGGGGGTTGGCTTAGAACTAGATCTTTGAACCCTTGATTGGCAAGGTCATCATTAAACGAAAGTGCGCCTGCAGCGTCACCCTCAGGCGGCTCGAGCCGTTTCAAGAGCGATTGGATAGCAGCCTTTTCATCGGCCGCTACGCGCGCGATGCGTGCGATTCCGCGGACCAACCGCGCGGGGGCGCCTGGGAATAGAGTGGACACAACGCGTGCTGCCTCATTGCGCTCTGGGTCTGGCTTGTCGGGTTCCTCTTTCCTTCGACGTGCTTCGCGTTCGACTTCACCTGCAGCAAGGAGCTTGTCAGCATTGTCGCGAGAAAGGGATCGCAACGCTTTGGATGTCGTCTCGCAACGTATTCGTAACGAGTGTAGGAACCGAATGGGCAGATCACAGCCAGTTCCAGCAAAGTATCTTTCCTTTTGATACAGACTGAACCCTTTCCGAGTTTCCGAATCGATGAATCGACCATCGTTGGTTACGATCCAAAAGGAATCTGAGGCTGGTTTATTGATGATTGCTAAGGCTGCCAGAAAGCCACTCGAGGGCTGCTCCTCTTTTGAGAACACCCAACTACGACCATCGATGCCAGTTGATTCCACAGCTCCATCGCGACCATGAACACAACGAATGCCAAGCAGTCCATCCTTTTCACCTAGCGGCGAGACTCCTGGTTGACTTGGTTTGGGCATCAAATGCGAAAGAGGCCAATGAATCGTAGCTCCAGAAGGCAACGACTCTTCGAAGAAGGGTGGAACACTCGCTCGAATCACGTTGCCTATGACAGGATCAATTTCCGATACAGCATTGCTGCCATCGTTGGTATTGGCGATATGTGCATAACTTGCATGGCCATAGTTTGGATGTACGCGGCCGTTCATTCTCCAGAATCGTTGACCAT
Organism: uncultured Pirellulaceae bacterium; assembly: GCA_964458685.1. Lineage (GTDB taxonomy): Bacteria > Planctomycetota > Planctomycetia > Pirellulales > Pirellulaceae > Aureliella. The sequence continues at coordinate 916 of CAYWNG010000228.1, read as the reverse complement.
CGTGATACCAATTGGACATAGCAGGTGGAGCGACTGTGTCTCCCTCGCGAAATATCCTCTGGCCGTTGAAGACACCGTCTGTCCCCACTTGAATGAGCGACTCCAAACCATACCGGTATTCGTACATACCGCCCGATTGTTCGTGATCTTGATTCGGAGCGGATGACCATCGCAAGAACGTTTTCCATCCTGCAGCGGCATCATAGAAGATCAAGGCAAATTGCGATCCGACTGGAATAGCAAGCAGGAGCGTTTGCTCTTTCTTCAAAAGAGCATCGCACTTGGTCGACGTGGTGGGCGAGACGCAATACACGGTATCCTGTTGCCGCCAGCACACGTACGGGTAGGCCCAATAAACATTGGAGTCCCCACGCTTTGTACTGGGGATCGCGTTGCCCTCGGTGGTTCGATCAAGTTCATCCCAACCGTATTCGTCCATCACGCCCGCAACCAACGTGCGATGAAGACAACTACCCATGTCAATCTTTTTTAAGCGTTCAACAAGTTCTGGGAACTGTTGTGCCGTTTTGGGGCGGCATGATCCATCGAGATTTTCTTGAGCGATTTCAAAGTCAGCGAGCGCTCCGGTTTCGAGCGAGGTCAATTGCTTGTCGATAAACTCCCACCAAACTTGTTTAATCGCGTCGTGCCCCGCAGCCGCTTCTTCAAAGGAGCGTCTTGGAGGAAGTGTGCGTCCCCAACTTTGTTTGCTTCGATCTCCATGAAACTTGACCAGCTCAGGAATCTGTTCGATCAGTTTTGTCCGGAATCGCTCGTCGTTACAGACATGGGTCAATTGAGAGTTCCGACGCGGATGATCGATAACTTCCCGATTCCAACCGTCAAAATTTAAAGCAAATGAACCTTTAGGCATCTCGACGTCCAACCCAAGTTCCAGAACCATATCCAGAACGTC
>CAYWNG010000227.1:0-9238 GCA_964458685.1 uncultured Pirellulaceae bacterium | reverse complement strand
CCAGAAGGTACTTTCCGAAAGGCTGTTGAGTAGGGCTCGTTGAGCCTGATAGACGATAGGAACAACGCCTGTATAGACGGCGCTCAGCTCGAGAGGTTTAGTCGACGTTTCGCTCTTACCACTAACGTTAGCAACCGCTGGCGTCGTGGGCAATTGGCTGGCTCGCGCGACCAACAGCTTTGGAACGATTGATTGAGTCAAAGTCAAATCGGTTTCGGAAAAGTCTCCGTACGCCAGAATCGAATCGTATTGGTTCAGCTTTCGCAAACCAGCGATGGGAACTTCAGTGGGCACGCTATCTTCAATAACAACTTCCGTCGCTAGTTGTTTCAGTTGTTCAGAAAGCAGACTCACAACTTGCTGCTTCTGAGCTCGACTGGCATCATCCTTGAAGTAGCCCCACAACAAAACACGTTGTCGTTCGCCTGAGTCCTCAGGCTTGGGACGCATTTGCAGTTCGCTCAGAATCTTCGAGCGAAGATAACATGCGTCGATGAGCGGTTGAGCGACGGCTTGCAACTCACGCGTGAAAGTACCGTAGTCGACATCGTTGAAGGCGGCCACGCGCAGGCTTACTCGCCATAGCTCGGACTTTTCTTCTTCATCGATTCTTAGGAACCCGGTGTCGATCAGCGCTTGTTTATCGGCGGTCAAACGTTTGTTAATCGCAGTGCGATACACGATCGCCTTAACACCAGATTTTTCATTGGGCAGCTTTGGAGCAAACGCTGTGGCAGAAAGGCTTTGGCCAACTATCTCTTCACCGCTGGCACCAAAGCGCTTCTCGATCAAGTTTTGCAACTGCGAGACAACTTCCATACGCTGTACGAAAGTCAGCGGTGCCATCAGTGCGGTGCCATCGTCGGTGGGCTTAGCTTGCCAGTGTTCGGGGAAGACCAAGACGATCTCTAGCGGTACTAGCTTGCCTAAGTTAGCCTCAAGCCATCGATAATCTTGCAGAATCTTGGCGCGGGAATCGAACAGTTTTAGCAGATCAATGCTGGAGCGAGCGTAAAAAATGCCGAACCCAACCACTGCCGTAAACAGGATGCTCATCGTACCCACAAATCGGTAGTGATTGATGGTGAACTTGGCGTAGGAGTACCAGTACGAACTCATGTAGCCATCGGAATGCCCGGTATCTTTATCATCTTTTCGATGCGACTTGAGCAACCAACGCTTGCCAGCTTTCGTTACTTGCAACGCTGCTGGAACAACCAGATACACGACTACGACCAAGACCATAACGCCGACGGCTGAGTAGATGCCGAACTTTTTGATTGGCACTAATTCACTGACAGCCAACGACAGAAGCCCTATCGCAGTCGTTATTGAGCAGAGCAAGGCAGGCTTCCAAGCTAGTTTAACAGCCTTCTCTGCCGCTCCATGCAGTCCGCCTTCTTCAACAGCTTCACGATAGTAGCTGACCAAGTGGATCGATCCAGAGATAGCCAACACGTAGACCAGCGAAGGCATCGACATCAAGATGGCATCGACGTTTTGACCTGTTAGCCAAACGACGCCTAGAGAGATCGCAGCGCTTAGGACTCCACAAAGGAAGACGATCGCAGTCAGGGCAACGCTGCGCAGCGCCCACCAAGCTAGGCCAATGCCCAGAAGTCCTGAAACACCGGCCAAGCGAATCAGCGTTCGTTCGCCTTCTTCGTCAATTGCCACGTTATCGATCGGCGGACCACCTAAATGCACTTCATCAGGGTTCACACCTGCAGCTTCGATCATTCTTGTGATCAAACCGGGAGGAAGTGGTCCACCAATCAATCGCTTGCGACCCTTACCAACAACGTTCTTGAGTTCATTGAGAGCAGCAGGCTTGAGCGTTACGATCAAACAGGTCTGGCGTCCATCGGGACCAACCATCACCCCTTTAAGTCTTTTCACTGCCTCCCGCACCGATAAGCTCAACGGCTCCGAGGTCAGCTTGTTGATGACAGACCGACCCGATTCGACCGACTTGATGTACTTCTGAACCAGCTCGCGATCCTCCGCGCTGATTGCAACAGACTCGGCTGGCGAAGCTTGATCACTTCCAAGCTCGACGTCAGACTCAGCACCAGACTCACTCGATAACGCAACATCCGATTCTGCTGCATTGGTTGCAGGAACTGGACTAAGCATCGCGGTTAGCTTAGCAATCCGAGGATCGTCTTGTTGATCGTCGGTAAAGCCCAGACGGCAGCCGTCCCAACTGACGATAACGAATTGGTCCGAAGCAAAGTGCTTGCGGAACCAAGCCAGTTTCTTAGTTTCGTCGAACGCTTTGGGAAGCCAATCTTCGACGTGATTCTCGTTACTGCGCACCGCCTTCAGCGCCGTGTAGAAGGCAAGCGGAGTCGCCAAAAATGTCAGCAGTAAGAGCGGCCAGCCCCATCGCTGATAAAACGTGCGTGTTTTTGTTGGATACATTAGTTGCAGTAACTTGTCTTGCGGAATGTGCGTGGAGGTTGGTTGTACAAGCGGTGCGCACGTTGGGACGTTACAGAAACTGGCACTACGCAAGCAACGGGAAAATAGAACTTATTTCAAAAAAGAATGCATGCATTGAGGGCATCGCCCTTCAAAACCGTCGACTCAGATCAAGAGCGACACTCGTAGGAGGTAGAGCGATTGCAGGCAGTTTTGCTGCGACTTTTGAGATTGCCAATCGAAGTTCTTTTGATTTCCGCTTCCCTGGCAGATTAGGCTGAGCTGCGGACCACAAGCCTTTTCAAGAAAGATGCCATGAACAGCTTGCAACTGCGAGCTTCGGTTGCTGCAGTCAAAAAGCGTTGCGGAACTGTTGTGGCTGGCTCCAATTGATACTTGCGAAGCTTCAGAATTCCTGGCCATTGTCGAAAACACGACAGCCGCGACCACCGCAAGTGCGCAAAGCAGCGGTAGAAATGGGCTTCTGGTCTTTTGTGGATTTTGGGCAGCCATGGGGAACCCCTAAATTGATCTCAAAGGTTATAAGGCTTGTCGCTTGAAGCTGTCAAGTTAGTTCCAACGGCGGGTGGCAGCCTGGGCGGAGTTTAGCGGTATAAATAGGCTCGGTGCTGTCTGGTCGGTGCGGGCGGTGCCTGGGGGTGCGCGGGCGTCCCGCCGGCGTCCCGCCCGCTTCCACCGCGTCGCACCCACTTCCTTCACACCTGAGATAATGATGTTCTGTTTCCACGCACCGCAGGATCGATTCATGACAATTTTTTCCGCAGCCTCAAGGCTTGTTATCCTCGCAGCCTCGCTTCTTGTATTCGGACTCCAGTCGACCGTCGCACAGACAATTGAAAACGTCGTTGTGAAGCCACGGCCCAACGAAGGACCTTTGGACAATCCGCTCAAAGGCTGGTGCCCATACACAAACGCTGGCGAGATCACGCAACCCTACTCGATGGTCTTTCAGTACATCTCTTGGCGCGAGCTTGAACCGGTCGAGGGTGACTTTCGATTTGCCGAGTGGGAGAGAACGTGGGATGTTGGAGCTGGCAAAGGCAAGCATGTCATTTTCCGTGTCTACATCGATTACCCAACCAAGCCTTCGGGTTTACCTGACTGGTTGCGAAAGGCCGGCGTCAAGGAAACCGCCTACGACGACTATGGTGGCGGCAAGTCACCGGATTACAACGACGCGCGGATGGTCGCGGCAATGGAGCGGTTGATTGCAGCGCTAGGTCAGCGCTACAACAAGAACCCGCGAGTCGCTTTCATTCAGCTTGGCCTGTTAGGCTTTTGGGGCGAATGGCACACCTATCCACGTTCAGAACTTTACGCATCGAAAGATACCGAACAACGAGTCATCGATGCTTATCGCAAAGCATTTCCCGACAAGTCGCTGATGGTTCGATACGCGCGAGACTACGCGGGCAAACAACCGTGGATCGGCTTTCACGACGACATGTTTCCAGAGGACACCGACAACGGAAAGGACTGGGGCTTCTTAGCTGGCTTGCGACGTGAGAAGCGATCGGAGAATTGGAAGCTGGCTGTGGTTGGTGGCGAGATGGTACCGGGCCAAGCTGAGAAATGGCTGAGCACCGACTTAAGCACAACCATGACAGCGCTCGATCGCGCGCACTTCACTTGGGTCGGCCCCTATTGCCCCGCGATCGTCTCGACGAAGGACAAAGAGTTTCGTAAACAAAGCGAAGCGATAGTTCGCAAGCTGGGCTACAACTTTCAGATCGCTGAAGTGTCACATCCAAGTCGTACCAAGCAAGCGGTTCAAGTCACACTCAAAGGAGTCAACACCGGTGTCGCGCCGTTCTATTACCCTTGGTCGGTCGAGTGGGCGCTGTTGGATCAAGCTGGCAAAGTTGTTTCGCAGCAGAAGACCGCGTGGGACATTCGCAAGTGGCAACCAGGAGTCTTTCAAGAAACGGCTCAGCTAGACTTCCGCGCACCGTCGGGCGAATACAAGCTTGCTATTGGCATTCGTGATCCATGGACTGACCGCCCAGCGATTCGTTTTGCCAACGAACTGACAGTTACCAATGGCTGGACTGTCGTTTCGCAATTGAGGGTGGAGGAGTAGGTTACGGACGCTCTGGCTACCGGCGATCAGCGAGAAGTCCACCGTCTGGCGACGGATGGCTACGGGCATTCCTCTGAGATTCAGAGAAATTCTTAGGCAATTGTCCCCTGCGACCCATTTCGCTCGCTGGTTATTAACGTGCCGGGAACATTCTCAACGCAAGACGCCTACCCAGGGGAACTCAATCATGAAACGAAAACTGACCAGCCTAGCCTTTGCACTTCTTTTAATTCTCGCTCAACATTCGGTCGCCTCGGCGCAAGTAACAGCCTCCAGCTACTCAACTGGCGGCGTTGCGTCTGCGAGCGCCTATGGCACAGGTAACACCAACATCAACGCTACCGCGGCAGCTTCCGGTGGAGGCTTTGCGCAAGCGACCATGATCGGCAATGGAACTCGCGGTGGCTACGCAACCGGCAATGCAATCGCAGCTAGCCATGGTGGCGTAGCCATCGCAAACGGTCGCTCAGACGCTCGCGGTTGGGGCGCTGTCGCTAATTCCAACACCATCGCAGCATCCAACTTTGGTACCGCGATTGCCAATGGTAGTGCCGTTGCACGACGCAATGCGTGGGCTAACAGCGATAGCACGGCAGTCACCAACGGCGGCGTTGCAATTTCGAACAGTCACGCTAACGCTCGCGGTTGGTTAGGCGGTCGCGGTGTCGCGCACAGCACAGCCGTGAGTGCCACCGACTACGGAGTGGGAGTCTCGGATAGTCACGCAAACGCTCGTGGACTTTTTGGTGGCACGGCAGTGAGTCGATCAGAAGCCTATTCAACCGGCATCGGTGGCTTCCGACATTCGTCAGCCACAGCTAACAGTCGCGGACTATTCGGCGGCTTGGGTAGCAGCCACGCTGTCGACATTCGCTACTAAGCATACTCGCCGACGATAGAAACTGCTTCACAACAATCGCAATCAACGCAAGGCTGACTTGCGTTGATCTTTTTGCTGAGCAGCGAGAGAACACAACCTCGCGAGCTTACTTAACATCGTCCTTCACAGAGACTTTTAACTCGCGTCCACTCGTCGTCACAACAGTCAGTGCTACTTCGCCCGAAGACTTGCCCACCAGCTCATGGAATTGCTTAGGCGTGTCCACACTCTGTCCGTTCACGCTCACCACACCAAAGCCCGCTCGCAATCCAGCTTTCCAAGTCGACGAATCAGGTGCCACGCTTAAGAATGCAACGCGAGGCCCATTTCGAACTACCGAGATGCGTTCCAACTCGCCAGCAATTGCCGATTGATACTCGACCTGTGCGCCTCGCCAGACCGGAGGCCCATTGACGCTAAACGATGGACGATTGGTGGCTAGAAATTTCTTGGTCAGTTCTGCTTCCAGCGTCAAAGTTTGTGGAGAACCCGCGGCGCGCATTCGTTGCACAACTAACTTAGTCTTCTGTCCCGTAGGAACTTTGCTCAGCTCGCGAAAGAGATCGTTTCGGTTGTTAACGGTTGCGTCTCCAACTTGCGAAATCACATCGCCTTCGCGAAGCCCAGCTTGGCTGCCTGGCAAACCGGGAATGACCATGCTGACTCGAGCACCAATCAGACCGCGATCTTTTTCGAAGGCTCGCAAGTTCTCGGGCTGGATGCCTAAAAAGCCATACTCGGGCTGCTTGCCTTGCTTTAGCGTATCGACGACTTGCTGAAAAAAGTCGTCCGCAGCAATCGCGAATCCAGCGGCTTGTTCGTATCCGCGTCCAGCAATGAGCGTCGTAGTTAGACCGATCAATTCGCCTTTGAGATTGATCAATGCTCCACCGCTACTTCCCATAGCCAATCGCAAATCGGTGTGGATCAGCGTTCCAAGCTGATGCACATTTTCAGTCGGCCCGCCTTCGGTCTCCTTGGGAGCAAAGCGATTCAGATTGGCGACGATGCCCCAGCTCGCGCTGGCTTGACCATCTCGAGCAATTGCGTACGGATTGCCTAGAGCAACAACAAACTGTCCCTTGCGTGGCGATTCAGAGGCAAATGGAATTGCCTTAAGATCATCGGCTTCAATCTTGAGGATGGCCAAGTCGGAAAATGGATCAGCGGCCATCGGCTTAGCTACTTTGCCAATCACAGCCGCTTGATAACAACGATGATCCAGCCAAACGTAGTAGCGATGTCGTCGCGGTTCATCTAGGACATGTGCACAAGTCACAATGTAACCATCGTGACTAATGATGACACCGCTTCCAAAAAACGTAGGCACATAATCTTCGCTTGTGGGATCGTCGGTCAATTGCAACGATGCGTTCGGGCGAAGCGTGTCGACTTGCATGCGAGCCACTTGATCGTTGCGAACGCGGCTGATGGCCACGACCGATTGCTCACACTTGGCGATTGCATCTTGAACGGTCGATTCAATCTTGGCTACAACCGCCAGACCATCATCGCCTTGGCTAGTCGCGTTGCCCGATTGCGCGGCTTGCTGTGGAACCAGTTCATTTGTCGACTTGGCGGTCGCGTTTCGAAGCTGAATCTCGGGAGTTTGCCCCAAGCACACCGTTGGCACTGCTGGAATTGTTAACACTACTAGCGCGAACTGCCACATCGCCAACGCAACGGACCGAGCCATCGATTTCCTCAATCGAATGCGTGTGGTCGTCCAATTTTGAATCAGCGAAATCATTGGGTATCAATCGTCGCGCGAAATATTGTGTCAATCGGCAAGTTTAGTTTAGCCTGTTGCGAATAGTTTAGCTTCATCGCCGGCGCTAATGGAGTGAATTTTTGAGTCTCGCAGTAAGTCTGCTGCAATACGACACCTCCAATACGACACCTCCAATACGACACCTTGCAATACGACACCTTGCAATACGACACTTTGCAATACGACCGCTGCAATACGACCGCTGCAATATTGGCTATCGCTGTCGACTACTGTTGTGGAGCGAACTCTTTAGTGAGCGGGATTTTATCGGCGGCCGCTGTATCGCGAGTCGTCAAAGAAATCATCTTTTTGCCTGCGTTTTGTGGATCGTCCCGAACTACCCAGATCAACTTCTGATCGATTTCGCGAGTATCTTTGACGGTCGTTACGGGATTGCCTCGTTTAGCGATCTCTGTCAGCGCATCGCGCATCGGCTTGTTATCAATCTTGAACTCACGCAACTGTTGATTACGAGTAATACCAGCTCGTTCAAACGCACCGCCATCGAGTTCAAATCTCATTTGACTAGCGGCTGGCACTCCCGTGTTGGCCTCTTCACCAACCAACGCCAAAGCTCGTTCGATGGGCTCTTGATCGAAAATCAAACGGATCGGTTTATTGAGTAAGTCCTCCGGCGACATCGTAGGAGTAGCCTGTGTGGTATTGCCAGAAGTCGCCGCGGTCATGTTGCCAGCAAGTGTTGAAGCGTCTTGCGCGGCGACCCACGAGGCGATCAACAAATTGCCTGCCGCATCGGTGGGTAGATAGCCATTAGCGATCGCCACACCGTCTTCCAATCCAAAGCGAGAATACTCGCGCCACGCTCTAAGCATCTGTGGGTAGCGTAGCGCGAGAGCTCGCCAATAGGGATGCGGCGATTGCTCCACCAACCATTGTTCCACTCGGCTAGCGACACTGCTGGCTTCTTCATTCATTTTTGAAACCAGCCTCGGTGATTCAGCATCGGTCTGGCCAATCAACTGCAACTCCCAATACCACTGTTCTTTCAAAGCCGTCTGCAGCAGTCCAGCTCGTGACTCTTTTCCCAGGATTGGTTCGATCTGATTTTGCAGCCGCTTGGGCAGAGTTTTGATCAGGCCTCGACCCTCTGTGAACAGATATCGTGGCGATCCGAGAATCACCAGTGGATATTGCTGACATGACTTTGCGTGCAACTGCTTAAACTGAGCGTTCAACGCCGCCGCTCCACCGCTCAGCTCAGCCACCTCTTTCATTTGCGCGGCAGATCCAAAGCTGAACTGAGTGATCGAATTCGGGCTAGCATCTTTAGCGACGTAGTAGGCGACATCCTTATCGCTAATCAACAATCGCTCTTGCCCGACAACCGCTTCGCTAGTCACACTCCAGTCCGATTTGAGTTTCTCTAGTGCAACACCCGTTGTTAGCTCGACACGCGTCGCTCGAAGTGGCATCTGTTCAGGGCTGGGTGCATTGTAGAAGGCTACGGTAAGCGAGCTGATGGAATCTACCGGTTGCCCAGAAGACTCCGTTGCCTCTTTAAGCAATTGATCAAAAGCAAACTGTTTACTCAGCGTAGCTATGAGTGTTGAACTCGATTTGCTTCGCATCAAATCGGCGGGACGAATCACTACAAAGAGTTGTCCACCACGTGGCAGCAGGTCGAGTGCAATTGGCTGAGGCGTTTGCGGCGGTGCCCAGGGGGCGTCTTTGCTGTCGACCAGTCGGAAATATTCAGTCAGCGGATCTTTGGCGATGATCGTTGGTTGCGAGACATTTACAGGCGGTTGAAACGTGCCCTTGGCTTCGGCTGTTTGGTCCTTGGTAGATGCTGAATCCAAAGCTCCGCTGAACTTGAGTATGCCAAGTAGGATCGCGATAAATCCGAAACCACCGGCGATAAACAACGGTGCCTTACTTTTCCGTTTTGCTCGACGACGAACTGGCTGAGCAGGCTGGACTGTTGATGCCTTCTGAGCTGCTGGCGCTAGCTTAGTTGTTGCAACTGGTTGGTTTATGGACTTGGATACACTTTCAACGACCGCTGCTTCTGCAGCGACAATCGGAGCAGCTTCTGGAACTG
>CAYWNG010000226.1:0-9275 GCA_964458685.1 uncultured Pirellulaceae bacterium | reverse complement strand
CAATTGGGTTGCTTTGAGTGGGAGATCGCTACCAACAAAGTACGTTGGTCCGACGGTCTGTTTCGCATCTACGGACTCCAGCCTCAGCAGTTTCCGGCAACGCTTGAAGGGTTCATGGAACGCGTCGTTCCGGAGGATCGACAACATGTGATGCAATCCATTCAGGAGGCGCTCGCTAGCCGTGGTAGTTTTCTTTGTTTCGAAAGAATCACGCACCTCTCGGGGGAAATTCGGCAGTTAGAAAGTCGCGGTAAAGTTCTCGTTGATGAAAATGGAGAAGCCAGAGCGCTGGTCGGTGTTTGCCGCGACGTTACGCAACGCACTGAGAATCAACGGGCGCAAGAGCTACAAATCAAAGGTCTAAAACTCTTAGCCGAGTCCGCGTCCTTGATCATGGTCAATCGAGACGAACAACAGTGGCAAGATTTGTTTCTCGAATTGGCTTCGCATCTCAATTGCGACTGCTACACGAACAGCAATCTCGAAGATGGTAAACTAAAGCTGGCTTCATACATCGGACTTGCTGACGAGGATGCTGAGTTCTATCGCGAGCTAGAGCTTGGACAAGGAATGTGCGGCACTTGCGCGCTTTCGCGAAAGTTTCTTTACGCCCCAGCCGAGGTGCTGGAACATCACTCTCAAGGTGCAAGGCTGTGGGCGAGAGGTTTTCGCATGTGCGTCGCAGTACCGCTGATTGCCGATGATTGTCTGCTAGGAACGCTGACGTTTGCTTCGCGTAACCGTAGTTCGATGCACCCATGGGAATTGGATTTTGTTCAAACAGTGGGACAGTTAGTCGCTGCAGCCAAAGCGCAACGCTATTTCGAAAGCCAACTACGCGAGAGTGAATTACGCTTTCGATCCTTAGCCGAGAATACAGCAGATGCGTTGATTGTGCATGATCTTCAAGGGGTCATCTTGGATGTGAACCGGGCCACTTGCGACGCACTCATGCTCAGCCGCAAAGAGCTATTGGGCTCTGACATGCGCGAGATCGTAGCTCACCTGCCTGCCGAGTACTCCACGGGTTATCAATCCTTGGTTGGTAAGACTCCAAAGTTGCTTGAAGGTCGCTTCCGTCGCAAAGATGCTACGCAATTTACGGTCGAGATCTTGGCCAACATCATCGACTATCACGGACAACAAGCTGTCCTTGCAGCCGTGCGAGACACAACCGAACGCGTCGCAGCAGAACGTCAAAAACGTCGCGCTGATGAAACGCGTCGCTTGATTCTTGAACAGGCTAGCATGATTACTTGGGAAGCGAATGCCGAAAGCCTAGAGTTTGAATTCCTCAACGGCCCCTGCGATGGGATTCTGGGAGACCCGATTGAGGTTTGGCGGACGCCAGGCTTCTGGGTTGAACGCACACATCCAAGTGACCTGCAAGATCTACGCAATATGCTTGCGTCAGTAAACCATCAACGGCAGCGTTTTGAGTTCCGCATGCGACACGCGCAGGGTCACTATGTTTGGGTCGAGCTATTCGTCGAGGCTCAGCATGAAGAAAGGAGCGCAAGTCTGCTCAGCGGTGTGATGTCCGACATCAGCGCTCGCAAGGCACTTGAAGAGCGTCTTCGGCATTCACAAAAGATGGAGGCCATTGGGCGTCTAGCTGGTGGTGTCGCTCATGATTTCAATAACCTGCTCACGGTCATCAGTACTTCGGCAGAACTGATTTTGATGCGTGCCCAACACGACCAGGATAATCTGGAAGCGATCAAGGCGATTCAAGATACCGTGGATCGCGCTCAGGGATTGACTTCGCAATTGCTGATGTTCGGTCGCAAGTCAGCGCATCGTCGCATTTGCTTAGACTTAAACCAAGTCGTGCTATCCGCCGAGCGGCTACTGCGTCGTTTGATCGGCGAAGATATCACGCTGACCACGCGACTGGCAGCGAGCCTTCCTCCAGTGCTGGTCGACCCTAGCCACGTCGATCAAGTCATTGTGAATCTGGCCGTGAATGCGCGCGATGCGATGCCCAAAGGCGGTTTACTCCACTTGGAAACATCGGTGCGAACTATCTCCGAGAGTGACATTGGTCACGATGACTTAACTCCGGGGGACTATGTGGAGTTGACGGTGACCGACACCGGCTGCGGCATGAAGGACGATGTTTGTGCAAAGATCTTCGAACCCTTCTTCACGACCAAGCAAGTGGGGCACGGTTCTGGATTGGGTCTTTCGGTTGCCTACGGTGTGATTCGTGAAGCCGGCGGTTCCATTAGTGTCAGCAGCACTTTCGGTGAGGGCACGACATTCCGAATCCTCTTACCCGCTACTCAAGTCACATCGGTCGCGGCGAGCCCTGAATCGGTCCAACTGCCGTTTCATGGAAAAGAAAGTGTGCTTCTCGTCGAAGATGAACCTTCGGTACGACGAGCGGCGGCGGCAGCGCTGAATATGTTTGGCTACAAAGTCCTCGAAGCCTGCTCGGGAATAGAAGGACAAGAAATAGCCCATGCTTGTAGCGGAAATTTTGACCTGCTGCTGACGGATCTCGTGATGCCAGGCATCAGCGGCATCGACTTGGCCAATCAAGTCATTCGCGATTATCCGAAGGTCCGCGTGTTATGCCTAAGCGGCTACAGCGAGTCCATTCTGCGCGATGAACAGATCCAGTTCCCGTTCCTTGCCAAGCCCTTTACAGTTCAGAAATTGCTCGGCAAGGTACGAGAAGTTCTAGATGCGCCCAAAGAGGCTGTATTGAATATCGCTTGAATAAGCGACCGCGAAGCGTTTACTAACCAAGTGCCGCTTTGATTTTCTCAAGCGTTGCTTTCTCGCTGGCGCTAATCGCACCAATTCCAAGGATTCCGCCCGAGGCTTTGGCGACCGCCGTTGATTGTCCGACGATGTGATCTCGCAACGAGACACGATGACTTTCATCCATCGAGCTCACCAAGACCTTAGCGTATTCGCACCAAGTGTCGAATAGCTCGCTGGCAGGACGTCGATTCAACCAACCCGACAGGAGCTTGAGGCATCGCTCGTCCAGCCCAGCCGCGGTCGCAGCCTGTTCGATCACCTGGCGTTCCTCAGCGTCAACATCGTCGCTCGCCCACGCTACCGCGACCAATGGAACCAAGCAAAACGCAGCCAGCGTCTGTGGCGAAATTCTCAAGGCGGCAATTTTCGTAGCCACTTCTTTGCTGGTGATCCCAGTCAATTTCATGATCTCTTCGGCAGTTTCAACAAGATCCGTTTGCTCGCGGATCTTCTCCAAGAGCTCGTTATCCAAGCTCTTAAAAAACTGCTCTTCAAGGTTAAACCATTTTTGCGGTGAATGTTGATCCATGGGAAGCTCGGCTAAGTCGTGAATATTCAAAGTTTCGTAACATGATATGCAGCACGGCGACCTGAGCAACGGGAAACACAACCCTCAACAGCCAATATTCGCCAATTGTCGCACCTGTCTCCGACAGGATTCTTCCGTCGCACCCGTCTCCGACGGGATTTCTATTGTCGCACCTGTCTCCGACAGGATTCTCTTCGTCACACCCGTCTTCGACAGGATTCTCTTCGTCACACCTATCTCCGACGGGATTCTTCCTAAATAAGCCTATCCGAGCAGCAAAGCTCCCGCATAACCCACCACAGTCGATTTCTCGCCGTTGACATCCGCGCTGGTCGCGTAATCAAGCTCTTCGACGCGGAATTGCTTGCCCATTTGGTGAAGCGTTTCCATGACAAGAGCGGCAGGAAGGAGGCCGCACATGCTGATTTCATTCTCGCGGCAAACGTCGATCAGCTTTTCTGGATCGCATTCAGCTAAGGCATCCAGAGCCATCCGATCGCGGCGCCGACCTTCGGCATCGTCAGCATAATGGTTCATATCGCTAGAAATAATTAGCAGCGGTGGAGTCTCCATCGAAGCGATCAAGCCGGCCAGTTGCGATGCAGCCAACTTGATATCGCCCCACGTTCCGTTATGCAGAGCGACTCCGACAACTTTCGCCTTCGGAGCAATTTGCTCGAGGATCGGCAGTTGGACTTCGATTCCATGCTCACCAGCATGCGCGGCAGCATCCAGTTGAAAGCCATCGACTTCATCAGCTAATCGTTGAGCCAAGTCGAAATCGCCATCGATGCGTGTGGTCTCCGACAATCCCCAAGCATGCTGCGGACAGACAGCCCAATTCACACCTTGATTGGTGTGCTTGGGTGAAATCACGATGATCGATTGATTCGGAGATAGATCCAAGGACCGCCAAACTTCAGCAGCAATCTTGCCGCTGAACTTAAGGCCCGCGTGTGGAACCATCGCTGCTAAGACTTGCCGCTTGGCTGGCGCTGGGCCCTTCATTAACGATTCGACCATCGCTCGTCGCGCAGCGTCTTCGGCTGGATAGAATTTTCCAGCCACCGCCGGCGCGCGAACTCCGCCGACTACAACTGGTCCTGGCGAACTGATGCAAACTGTATGTGGCATCGTGGATACAACTTGGACTGTATGCACGGCACCATCGCGACTGCCCACGGGTAGATTGCGTTGGAGAAGGTCACGGAGTTGCTCCGCTGATTGATTCGGATTGTAGATGAATCCGCAATGGCGAGGATCAGAAATGATTACGGCTCGGCTGGAGGTATCAACTCCCGTGAGTTCTGCACTCTGACCATATCCATGCATGGCTGGATCAAAGCCTAAGGTTAAGCCGATCTTAAGCTCGCCATTGAATCGCTTCTCGACGAACATTCGTCCCGCATGCTGACACATCTGAAATAGATTGGCTTGTAGTGGAATGCCAGGGCGAAATGAGACCTGTACCGCATTGCCTTGTTGCAAGGATTCGGTTGAAGTTGTCGTACTCGACTCAGCTCCTGAATCGGCCGCGGGTTCACCATCAGCCCCGGCCGGCCCCCACTGCATCGAAAGCACCAGCGCGTTCACATTGCAGTCTGGAAGTTGTGGGATCACATAGCTAGGCGTACCACCAGTCGCAAAGGCAACAATGTTTTGTCCGGCAACTTGAGCGTAGGCCGTTACTTGGTCCAAAGTCAAAGGCGCGCGAAGTTGAGTCGGCAAATCACCGGGAATCATTTCGCTAAGAGGCGCCGAGATTGTTTCGCCGTCAAAGGTCATCAACACCGCGTCTTCTTTTTCCCACGCATCGGTTGGAAGTTGTGCCTTGGTGCAGACAGCTCGCAAGAATTGCTCAGCGCTCCAATTGCGTTCTGTCGCCACCGAAGGAAGCAACAATCCGCTGTTCTGGCCTCGTTGTATCATCAAGCCGTGTTTGCCAATCTGCACGGCTGCGATTCGGTCCGCCCCGCTGACTTGAACGCGATTCATCGGACCTAACAACGTCACATCCAAGTTCAAGTAAGGCAGTTCGCACGGCGAGATCGGGGACATGCGTTGATCTTCTTTGGCAGTTCGCAACGCGGCATTGCTAATTGCCGAACCAACAGTCATCGGCTTGCCCAACACGCCACAACATCCACGCAACAGTTCACCACGCTTCAAAGTCACAAAGGCGCCCATCACGACCGACTGCGTGAATTCGCCCAAGGTCTCTGGATCTGTCTTGATGGGCTGGCCTGTCACGGCAGTCGCTACCGATGTGGCAGCGATCTTGAGCGCGAGCTTGCGTTGAGCTTCGGTGATTCGATCCAACTTCAATGGCTTAGGTGCAGCAGCGACCGGAGGATTGGTTTGTGCGGGGGACACTGTGGAGGACTCCTGACTAGTATTTTGCGAAACGGCAGTAGAGCGAGGGAGAAGCGAAGATGCTAAGTCATTGGTGCGAATCGAAGTTAATTGTACAGCTTGTGGCGAATAGTTGGCGATGCGAACCGGTTGCCGGCGCGAACCCCAAGTTCCAGGCGCTCGATCAAAGTGCCCCGGAATGGGCGTCTGGCAGTGAACACACTTCGCTTGATCGGAAGTCGAGCTGTCGTCGTCCAGGGCTATGTGGTACTCGCCCAACTGATACCAATCTCGCTGAATGAGTGTCTTGGAACAGTTGGGACAATAGGTTGTTTGCCGCTGAACGTCGTGAATGTTGCCGACATACGGGAATTTTAGGCCGCAGCTTCGAGCAATCTCATACGCGGCCATCAACGTCTCAGGATCGGTTCTTTCACGATCTAACATCCGGAAATCTGGATGGAATGCGGTGAAGTGGATCGGTACATGGTCGCCTAGGTCCTGCAAGATCCACTCGCACATTCTGCGCAGATCGTCGCGATTATCATTCAAACGCGGAATGATCAGATTGGTCAGCTCAACCCAAACGGGCGTCTCGTGTACCAAGTACTTCAACGTGTCCAAGACGGGTTGTAGGTGCGAGTAGGTGATCTTGCTGTATAACTCTTCGGTAAATCCCTTCAAATCGACGTTGGCAGCGTCCATGGTTTCGAAGAACTCGCGACGAGCGTCCGCAGAAATGTAGCCGGCGGTAACAGCGACTGTCTTGATGCCGACCTTGCGACATTCCAAAGCCGTGTCGATCGCGTACTCAGCCCAAATCACCGGATCGTTGTAGGTAAACGCCACGCTTCGACAACCAGACTCGAGAGCCGCCGCAGCGATGGCCGCAGGCTCAGCCGTTTCGCTCAGTCGTTCGACTTGTCGCGACTTCGAGATATCCCAGTTCTGACAAAACTGGCAACCCAAATTGCATCCCGCCGTTCCAAAGCTCAGCACGGGTGTGCCGGGAAAGAAGTGATTCAGCGGCTTCTTCTCAATGGGGTCGATGCAGAATCCTGTGCTGCGCCCGTAAGTGGTCAATACGATTCTGTCGTCGCGATTTTCTCTTACAAAGCAGAATCCGCGATCGCCTTTTGCCAAACTACATTGACGGGGACAGAGCATGCAATCAATGCGACCGGGTTTGCTAGCTGGCTCCCACCAACTTCCCACGGCTGCGCCATCCTTGAGTCGTTCCCATCGATTTGGATCAGTTTGCATGCTGAGTGTGGCTTACCGAATGTTGGGGGAGCGAGCGTGACAAAAAATGCTAGTCCAGCGTGACGAGCTTGAGCTGAATTCTATCTTTCGGCGCGAAAGAACTGAACTAGATGGAGAGGGGCTATGGCAACGATCACCCGATCCTAACAAGACCCGCAAGCGTCAATCTTTGCCTGCCTTAACTTTATGGCAAGATAGGAGAAGGCTTCCGATTCAAATTTGGTAGATCAAGCGGATCAAACGCTGCAACCGATTCACTGAGCATGCCAAGTTGCCCGCTGTGGGTGACAGGACATTTGAGGCGGGCAGCAATCGACCCAGAGAGCTGCCCATCCCCAACCGAATTCCCGCTCGGAAGGGCATCCATGACGCAGTTGTCGATCACCCAATCGGCCAAACGTATGTTGCGATTGAAACTGGCAGTGCTAACTTTAGCCACTGGCACTTCCATTCCAATGACAGCATCGTTTGCACAGGAACGCAACTCGGCTCGATATACAGCCACGGTGCGAGCCATCGAAAACGCTGAACCAGCAGTAGTGAACATCGAAGGAAACAAAGTTTCCAAGAGTTCCTCTGGTGCCAAAGGCGAAGCCAATGTCAACGGAATGGGCGCAGGAGTCATTTTTGACCCTCGCGGCTACATTCTGACCAATCAACACGTTGTCCAAGATGTGAAGCGTATTGATGTGACTTTGCACGATGGGACCCAGCACACCGGTCGGCTGATCGCACGAGACGCGGATACCGATTTGGCGATCATCAAGATCGACACTAGCCGGCCTCTGCCTGTCATACCCTGTGGCACCAGCTCGGATTTGATGCGAGGCGAGCGAGTTGTAGCAATTGGTAATCCGTTCGGTTATCACGACTCAGTAACCGAAGGGATTATCAGTGCGCTACATCGCAACATACCGGTCAACGGAGTTCAAGAATACCCAGACTTGATCCAGACCGACGCCAGCATCAATCCGGGCAACTCGGGCGGGCCACTGCTCAACGCAGACGGCCAAATGGTTGGTATCAACGCTGCCGTTCGCATTGGCGCACAAGGCATCGGCTTTGCCATTCCGATCGACCGCGCTATTGAAGTAGCCGCGAATATGATCGCCGCAGAAGAGCAGCAGCAAAGCATCTCGGCCGAAGTCAAAACAGAGTATCGCAACGGCACATCGCGAGTTCGAGTAGTCCGAAGCTCGACAAGCGAACTGCGAGCCAACGATATCATTTGTAAGATTGGTGACCGCGAGATCAAAAACCGCTTGGATTATGAACTGGCCGTTCTAGGTTCCAAGTCCACATCAACTCCAATCACCGTGGAGCGAGATGGTGAAGTCCTAGCGGCCAACGTCTCGGTAACGCGACCAAGTACTGGTACAAATGGCAAGATTCGCCTAGCGTCGACCAACACTACTGAGGATCGACTCTATCGCGAAATCGGAATCAAGGTTGAACCCGCCGATGCCACAGCCGTACGAGCTGCTAATGATTCGTACCAAGGCGGAATGAAGATTATCAGCGTCCGACAAGGCAGCCCCGCTCACTTTGCTTCATTGCAACGCGGTGACGTGCTAGTTGGCTTGGTGGGTTGGCAAACGACCAGTTGGGACGACATCGAGTACATCCTCAAGAGCAAAGAGATGTCCTCCACCACCACACCCGAGATTCGCATCATTCGCGGCAAGAACGTCTACGTCAACAATCTTGAAATGGACGCAGCTCGCACTCGATAGAACATCAAGTCGATTCGCTAACTCAACTCACGAACTCAGATAGCGACGACGACAACGAATTTTCCAGGAGGGATTTGGGAGAGGATGCTGTGCACGGCGTCCTCTCCCAAGCCATTTATAGGAAAGTAGCTCCACACGCGTAGCTGATCCCGCCAGGGTTCAGATTCTTTAGCGACGGATTCGCGTACTTTACCAGAGCAAAAGACAACCTTGCGCTGCGATATCGCGTCGTAGGTTGGGTTGAGGAACGAAACACAACAACCAGCACTGACAACCAGCACTGACAACCAGCACTGACGGTTACGTCGATCAAGCGGGGGAATTCAGGAACGGCTGCGGATCTCAAGCGTGCTTGCTCATCAATAGAAACTACATCGCAGTGAAGTCGGTCTATGCTTAGAAGACGCCAGGGACTGGCGCGCCACACTTCAACGCTACTTTCGCGGAGCGAAAGGCGACTATCAAAACGCAAAACATTAGTCGGCTCGCGCTCATTTGGTTGCCCCGTAGGCACCGCTGCTAAGTCGGTCACGCGGCCGTAAAACGTGAAGTCTCCACCGCCTGGCGATTCTGAAGTTGCGCTTTTTCTGGGATTTCGGGCCGAAGGCCCAGCGATTTACCTAGCC
>CAYWNG010000225.1:3528-9316 GCA_964458685.1 uncultured Pirellulaceae bacterium | reverse complement strand
ACAGGGCTGCTAACGAAGCTGTAAATGAATCTGAAACGAATGGGCTGAAGTCGCCGAATCCTGGAGCCCTCAAGGATCCGCTGCATGGTGTCACGTTGGAACAAATGCTCGTTCGTATGGTCAATCGTTATGGATGGGACGAGATGGCCGAGCAGATTCCGATTCGCTGTTTCCAAATTGATCCCAGCATCAAATCCAGTCTCACCTTTCTCCGCAAGACTCCGTGGGCTCGAAAGAAGTTCGAAGACTGGTACGCCTATACCGCTCGTCGATTTGATATGACTTAGATGGTTGTACTGTACTAGAACCGTCAAGCCTAATGGCTTAGGGTAAAGGTGCGACGTCTTCTCGCGGTACAGTGTTCACCTGGGATCCGACACTTACGCGAATTGGCGAATTACCTTGTAGTTGCCATGCGCCGCGCAAGATGTCTTCCTTGGTCGAAATCTTGATTTGAGCTTGGGTCGATGCTTGCGCTTGCTGTAACACATCGGCTGAAAGCGTAAAGCTATGCACGGCTATTCTGCCACCGGCCTCGTAGCGACGCACGACTCGTTTGGGTTTTCCTAGGTCACCCAGATCCAAGGCGACTCGATAGTTGGAAGTGAATTGAGCGTCATCGTGAATTTCGGTAACCTGAATCGTAACGTCTCGACCTTCATTACGGTTGCCAATGCGAACTCGCAATTGGCTGGCCGTCTCACTATCCAACACTGTTCCCTCTGAGTACTTCTGTGATTCTTGAATGACTCTGGAGAGTGGAATTGTCCATTTAGCTGGTGTGACTTCTTGCTTAACCCAAATCGAAAGATCGGCCTCTGTTGATCCTTTCGGCCAATCACTGACAGTCCAGTGGATCATGGGGACAGGTAGGCCAGGTTCAAATGGAGTGTCATAGTAGACATACTTTGCTGTACCCTGATCGGCGATAGGTGAAGGCATCAACTCCATCCACAGTTCTTTGGGTCGCGGTGTGTAGTGCGAGTACTGGTCTTGGAAGGAAATGGGAAAGAGAACTCCGTCGCCAAGCATTTGAGGGCGATGCGCGCGGGCTAAGATACTGCCTGGACTATTGCTGCGTACAAGCGTCCCAGTGCGCTGTGAGTTTCGTTCATAGGGGATGGATACAATATCTTCGCCCGAAGGAAGCAATTGCATTTCCAGCGATTCACCTCCCTCAACTTGGAACGATTTCTTGACGGACCTAAATTCGATCTCGAATGCGTTATTGCCTCTCGGCTGCACCGGCAACTCAACGGGACGATTGAACTGAGACTCAACCGCCAACTGATTTCCTACAGGCGATTGCCGAATTGATTTAACGCGATACTTGCCAACGGAAAGTCGTTCTGAAAGTGCTCTTACCAAGTCTGCACCATCCTGAACGTCGTAGTACTTTCCTCCCGTCTTGCTGGTCAGCCGTTCGAGATTTTGACGTATAGATTTTCCGTCGGACTCGCCGATTCCAACTCCCAAGACAAAAACGGGCACTTTGGAACGAGTCCAGGCACGCTCAACATCGTCAAGATTAGTTTGACTCGCTGGTTCGCCACCGGGGCGGTTCGAGGCTGCGAATTGAAAGTTGTCACCATCGGTGATTACAACGATACACTTGGAGTTGCTTTCAGGATCGTTTGCGAAGTCGCCGAAGGCTTCTGTGATGGCATGGTAGAGGGGAGACTGGCCCCAAGGTACTACCGATGACAATCGCTCTGCAACCGGGCCGATCATGGAAGCATCAAACCGACCTAAAGGTAAGATTGCTTCTACGTCTCGGCTGGGCACCAAGTCGTCGGGAATCTTGCCCGCGTAGTTTGGCTGTAACAGTAACAGGGTCTTAGCGTTTCCGTCTGGTTTTCCGTTAGCCCCTGGGCGAGACCAGCCCAAACGATGACCAAACAACCTAATTCCCACTCGCGCATCAGGCTGCTCAGCGAATTGGGATAAGATCCGCAAGATGCTCGACTTGGCCGCATCCAAACGCGATTGAGTTGGCGAATCGATGGCTTCGATTGGAATTTGCTCACCCATACTCCACGAGCAGTCCAAAATCAGGACCGTAGCTGGTTGAGCTGTGCGATCAGCAAACAATACGATGTCGGAATGGTCGTAATCTTTTGGCTCGAATTCAACTGTGACGCCGCGTTGAGCAGCTAGCGGAGCCCGAAACTCATGACCGCGAAAAACGGTCCCAATTTGAAGATTCTTTGCCTTGGAGAGGTCAGGCAATGATGTGGACAGGGAAATTGACTCTTGTTGCAATGGGACAGCGAACGAGCTGTTCGAAATCGGGCGTACGTGGTCCTGAGTTCGTACCACCAGCATCGCTTTGCCTTTGGGAATTGGTGGAACCCATTCTTCTCCATTAGGTAATCTGCCCAGCAATTGGGATACAGAGATAGCCACCTCATGTTCAACGCGATCGAGAATTGGTGGCCCAGTCTTGACCGACGTTTGAAATCCAGACTTGGTAGTGGGTAAAAGGATATCCACTAGCTTTTGATTTTCCGCCAAAGCGCGATCTAACTTGTCGTCGTAAAACGGAATCGACGATGCAAAGTTGACGATCTGCTTGACTGCCATGGCAAAGAAGGGTAGCCGATTAATTGTCGGTGATTGGAAGGTAATTCCAGTGGCGTAAAAATCATCCAGTGAGCGTCGAGCATGCCATATCATCGCTTCTTTGAGTGCCGCATTGCGTAACGCAATCACTCCAGATTTTTCAGGTCGTCGTGGGCTTAGAGTTGCCATGATTCGCTCGATGCGATCGGCAACAAAGGCACGCGACCATGCGTTTTCGTCGACACCAGTCGGTTCTTCAATCTCGACTAACCGCAACCAATCACTAATTCGAGACGCATCGACTACTTCTGCTGCGTTTAATCGCCGCCTCAAGTCGGCGTTAAAACTGTCTAAGGTTCTCAAGCTGTCAGCACGCGACACTGATCCCGATTTCTTCGATTGAATTGAATCGGCTGGCACACTGCTGCGTTTCATCTGCAACATGAGCGGGACCGGATGTAGGGACAGGGATTCGATATTGTCCAAAACACCGGAAACTGATCCTGAATTACTTGCTGCGCTGATGTTCGTTGAAGGAAGCTTGTTGGAATCAGCCAGACGCAGGTCGGTCGAGGCGTTCGGGTTCTCACCCTTGTCTTGATAAAGTCGAAAGAGTTTATCGTTGATAGCTTGCAGATGTTCAGCCTTGAGGAATGGAATCTCGAGTAGTCGTTCAAGCCGCGGGATCGCATTTTCTGGCGAAGGTCTGTCGGAAGTCAGTCGCGACACCTCGTCATGAATCGCTGACGTTAGATAATCGATATCAGACTCAAGTCGAGTACTGAATTCCTTACCTTTCGAAAGCAACGTTGGAGTGTTGTTTTGAACGTCGAGCAACAATCGATCTAGATTGCGAATGTTATCCGCAAATTCGCTAAACCGATCCATTAGTTTACGCTTGAGACGCAATGAAGCAGTCTCGGCAAGGTCTCCTGCGGTGCTTGTCCAATCTTGGGCTAAATCGGCCTCTACGGTAAGCTGTTTGGTTACTACAGTCTCATCGCCAATCGATACGGCTTGCGTTATCCATTGCGCGGTTGGAATCGAGATTGAGTATGCCCGATCCAACGCTTGTACCATCTTTTCCAGTTGGACTTTGTCGTTGGACTCGTTAGTAGATAACGACTCAACGATTTTGGCGAAAGCTGAGACAGCATCGCGAGCTTCTTGGCTCTCGCCAGCAAACAGGCTGTCTTCAGCCAAGCGGCGAGCTTGGTCGCCGGTCTCAAACAGAGAACGACTCCATCGATGACTGCGAATGTCTCCTTGAGAAACAAGCTTCTCCCAATTGTCACGCAGATCTAGCAATTGCTGAATGACCGAAGTGTCCTGCCATGCCTGAGTGCACTCGAACGCATTGAGTAACGTAACGAAGTTGGCTTCGTTCCAGTTTGACGCGTTTGGAGTCAATCCAAAACTCGCTCCGATAGACTCAAGATTCACTGGGCCAGGTTGTCCAAGCAGTTGTCTGACTTGAGTTCTCGCCATGAGAGCCTTTTCGACGTCCAACTCTCCGATCATCTCCTTGAGTGCCATCGATGGCATTGCTGCCGCTGGGAATTGACCTCTCAAGTTTGGATTGAACAGCCCATAACGATCCAGCAAACAATTCGACTGGGCGGACTTTGTTGCCGATTCGGACAGTTCGGTTAGCCGCTTCTGTAGACTTACTGACAATAATCGTTTGCACTGATCCGCGTAAGCTGAACCGCTGCGCGAGAGAATGCCCAGTTCGACAACACGACGTTCCAATTGAGCCCATCCGTACGGGTCATATCGATACGGCTCCAAGTCGCGAAGCTTATCCATGACCGTCCAGATGTCGACCATTTCTGAGGTCGTCATGCTTGGCTCGGCCACACCAGTTGTTGCTAGCTCGGCTCGTTGTCGTGCTTGTTCATAGCTTGAAAGGGTTGATGCGAGAGGAAAGTTACTCTTGTCTTTGGTAAACATGCGCGGAGTCTGCTTTACCCCTCGGCGTTTACTCGCCCAAGCGGCGACCTTCGCTTGCAGATACGACGATAGTTCGTTGACTGTGACAATGCCATCGCCGTCGCCACTAACCTCACCAGAACGAACTTTGTCGGCTTCTCCTGATATTCCCAACCGAAACTCACGACCGAATATCGATGATCGAATGTCTGAGCCAGACCAGGCGATCTCGCCATCGCTGGCCGCTGTGAGGATAGCGATTTCCGAGCAGTCTTGTTCCTGTAGCCAGTTATCGAGGCGATCTACAAAGGTGCTTTGTAGCATGCCAAGATGCCAATTCGAAGTTAGCTGTATCGGATCAATGACGATGAGTTTGCGTGTTGATGTCGGCGACTGCTTGTGTACTAGGTCGACGATCTCTTTCAATCGAATCCACTGTTCGGGTTCTAGTGGGTTGGCTTCAGGTGGAATCAAGCAAGGCTCTGAATCATCATCGACGCACGGAACCATCGCTAGATAGAGAATTACAGTGCCAGAGTCTTTAGCCGCACTGGATAGCTCTTCGATTTGTTCGCTCAGATCATCCAACGCGGCCGTGCGGTTCATCCAGGCTTTGGAGCGATTGACGACCTCCAGTGTTTTCTTGGATAGAAATTGCAAGCCCTTGGCATCCTCCGCTCGCCAGGAGCTGGGAGCATACGGCCAAGTGTAGGAGGTGGGAGCAACCACAATCAACGGAGTTTTCTTCGGTGAGTGTAGTAGGAAGTAGATAAAGGCACAGAGAATGACCAACGATAAGCAACCCAAGAAGACGGTCGCAAATCCCAATCGTTGCGTTGGAATCGCAACTTGAGTCTTAGATGTTTCGCGAGCGCCTACCTCCCACTGATGAAGTGGAGTATTGACCTGAACTTGGTCTTGCCCTTTCCAGTTTTTCGGCTTTTTGTTGGCGCTACTCATGGCATTGCAGACTAACGACCGAGGAGGCTTGTTCGCGACGTGGCGAAAGACCAATCACTCGGCAAAAAATTTGGGACGATGGATTACAACTCTCCGGCGCTCGTCTTTTGCTAATGACCAAGCCATTGGATGAATCACGAGAATGATTAGTATCTGGTGCGATGATTCGCCTCGTTCCTGTTTGGGCGGAGAGTGATCTAGCGCATAAAGTTGTTAGCATTGGGATTGTAGTTCAAACTGGACGCAGATGTTATTGGTGGCGTGGGTCTTAGCTGCGGCAATGTTGACTGCGGCAGTGTTGACTGGGCTGGCGGTGGCTGTAGCAATGTTGGCT
>CAYWNG010000225.1:0-3428 GCA_964458685.1 uncultured Pirellulaceae bacterium | reverse complement strand
AATGTTGACTGCGGCAGTGTTGACTGGGCTGGCGGTGGCTGTAGCAATGTTGGCTGCGCAAACGGTGCCTGAGCAGCTTTTTCACTGATGGCTGGTTGGAGCGGTTGAACACGATTGTAAGCGTCGAAGACCGTCCAAACTCGGCTTTGCGACCAGAGTTTTGTAAGCAATTTCAACTCGGCAGCTTCTCTGCGCTGCTGTAGGATTTCAGCTCGAATCGTTTCTGCAGCCTCTGAGAGTGGGATACGTGATTCCTCTCGGCGTTCCAGAATTCGGAATAACATCAACTGGTTGCCTTCCCGAATGACTTGGCTGGTTTTTCCCACGGGAATCATCCGAAGCAGATCGGCGTATTTCGTAGCGCGTTGGGACGAAATGTCGGTCCACCCATGAACTTCTGTTTCGATAAAGTCGGGCGAAAATCCCGCTGGTGGCGGAGTTTCTATGCCGTTAGCACGAGCAGCTAAGAACTCGATGAACTTGGATGCCGAATCGGACGACGGACAGCGATCTGAGTAGACAATGATTCTCTCCCATCGAACTCGCGCCGGCGTTAGAAACCGAGGAGCGTTCAGTTCGTAGGACGATGCCAACTCGGTGGCGCTGATGTAGGTGTCCGCTTGAACTTGTCGCTCAAACCACAATCGAACTTCACTAGTTGAAAACGCTGGTGGCGCGGTGCTTGCAGGTTGAACCTCGTTGCGTGCAAACTGCTCAATTAGCTTCCACTCGATAACCTTTTTCAATTCATAAGAAAGCAAGGCACTGCGATCCCATGAAGAGTTTGGTGCGCTTTGGACTATCTCTGCAATGCGTCGGTCAACTAGCGGTGCCACATGGCTTTCAAAGATTGGTTCGCCGTTCACCTCAGCCAACAACATATCGTTGGGCTTAGAATTCACCGGGCTTTCGAAACTGACCAGATGAATATCCTCGAAGCGATTCTTGATTGATTTAGACGCGGTCTTTTCTTCGCCGGAGCCCGCGGCCTCTGGCGGTGGACCTTCCCGAGGCGTATCTTCAGCTTCAAGCGGTTTCGTGTTGCAGCAGGCTAGAGCCAAGCGAGCCATCCGCCGTATCCGAGCTGAGGGTTCTTTCTCACAGGTTGTAAGTTGTTCCAAACGCTTTCGAATTTTGGGAGTACAACATGACGGAGAACTGCAATAGCGGCATCCGCAGTCCGGTCGGCATTGCAGCGCCTTGACCGCTTCAAAGCGTACCTCTTCAGTACAGTCGCTCATCGCCTCGTACAAAGCGTCTTCAACTTTTTCATAGCAACCGCCGCAGCCAAGTGTGGCTAAGTAACGTATGGCCATGATCTTTTGAGGCGCTTGATCTTCCTCTTGCTTGACTGCGGCGGCAGCCTGTATCGCTGGAGGTTGGTCTTCGCCGAGGTTGGCTGGATCGGTCAATTCCAGTAACGGTGGCTTGGGTTGCAGATTGGGAAACCGTCCCTGTAAATCCAGAGCACCCACGAGGCGGCTGCCAAGTCGTTGTACTAGCCCACCCAATCCCGCGCCAACCTTGTCAACGCCCAAGAACTGCGGAAGAGTCATACCTCCGCCGCGAGTTGGAGCAATGGCGACTATAGTCGTGGTGCCAACATTCGCGCTAGTCGGTGGTGGTGTTGTTGGAGTTGGTTTTTTGACTGAAGCGCAACCTGTCTGCAGCACAATCCCCAAAGCAAGAACCCACAACCAAACCCTTGACGAACCCTTCGTGGGTCGGTTAATGGTCTGGTCGCAGTGGCTTTCTGAATTTCGTTCGGCAGCATGCATCGAGTGATTCATCGAAAACTGAGGAGGCCCGCCAATCGTTACAATCGA
Organism: uncultured Pirellulaceae bacterium; assembly: GCA_964458685.1. Taxonomy (GTDB): domain Bacteria; phylum Planctomycetota; class Planctomycetia; order Pirellulales; family Pirellulaceae; genus Aureliella. The sequence continues at coordinate 1,602 of CAYWNG010000225.1, read as the reverse complement.
TACTTCTTATCGTCCCCGCAAAGCCAATCACTTGAAGCCAGGGCATAGATTGCTTGTGTTTCACCATGTAAATCGCTGTTGTTCACACCCTGGGTAGTGAGAATGGGCGGTTTAGGCTGCGTTTTGATAGAGATTGCTAGCACGATCCTGTCTGCGTGACCGTTGGGAAGGGAAAATCGCTTCACCTACAGACATTGAAATCAATTCGAAAGAGCTCGCTGGTATTTTCCCTTTGCCCTAATCTCTTTTCCCTTTTCCCATTGCCTTATTTCAATTGAACATTCAGGCGAATGGACTGACGCGATGACGCATCCACAAGAACTGGAGTCTCAGTGCGTCGGGGTCTATTTTTGATAACGCTTGTTACCACCAACTTGTGTTTTCCAAGTGGGACTGCCGACCAGCGAAACATGCCTTTGGAGTCCGATTTGGTTTCCATGATGACCGATCCCTTTTCGTCAAGCAGAGAAACTTTAGCATCGGCCACGATGTCACCTGAGTAATCTACTGTGCCGATCAACTCTCGCGTTTGACGCTTGGCCTCCAGTTCTGCGGCTTCGGCATCAATAAACTCCACCGGTATCCGAGAGATCTTGCTGCGGTTTCCCGCGCGATCTTCTGCAATTACGATAACGCTAGCTTTGCCTGGACTGACCGATGAGGTTGGCACTAATCCAGACCATGATGCATCTGGTCGGCGTTCACATTCGACACTTTCCTGGACTAGATCCCATCGATCAACACCGAGAATGTCAACTGCTAGCAACACTCTTGCAACACCGCTAAGCTTGCCGTCCTCTGCGCCGATTTGCGCTTTCAGGATAGAGCCGGCTGGAACTCTTGGACCAGGAATCAACTGAATCCCGGTGATTGTGGGCGGTTCTTCGTCAACAATTATCTCGACCGGTTCGCTCCAAACGGTTTCGCCCAGCGCGTAGATCTTCGACAGCAACCCGATCCTTCGATTGGTAACAGTTGGAAAAGGCAAGGAGAGTTTGATATCGGTGACAACGGTTCGGAACAAGAAGTTGCCGGTTGGCAACCGATCAACTTCGTAGTTTACCAACCTGTCGGTCTTCAGTCGTATTGGGTTGTCGCCTTCGAATTCACGATCCTGGTCTAGGTCCCATCCAATCTCCAGACGGTCTCGGCTTGAATCGAACGCTCCAGGCAAAGCATCAACCTTGAGCTCAAGTTCTGTTTGCTGATGAGCTGGCCCTAGCACGATTTCGCCGCTAGGTTTCGCAAACCGCAGTCGATGTCGGTCCGGGGTAATAGGGATATCGCGAGATGTTTTCCAGCAGGGAATGCTAATGACAAAGGCTCTTGGAAAACCGTCTATATCCAATTCGAGAGTCAAATTGCGAGGTGAAGTTGAAGGAACGCGACAGAATAGTTTTAACGGTGCGGTTGGTAAAAGACTTCCGGTCAATTGCATTTCAGTTCCGCGCGGCAACTCTTCGGCGATCCGACCGACAACACTAATCCCGTTGGCGGGAGCCGCGATGGGGTCGGTGATCGTCAATTGCACATCGATCAATTCTGAAATGGAATCATATCCGACGACCGCTTGAACATAGCTGCGGGGGTGTCTAACTCGCA
>CAYWNG010000224.1:3367-9317 GCA_964458685.1 uncultured Pirellulaceae bacterium | reverse complement strand
TTGGGATTCTTCACTGCGGCGATCTCGTCCAGCAGCGGCTGAATCGGCTTGAGTCCCAATTCATTGCGGCGCGCGATGTCGGTGTAGCTCTTGAAGAAATCGCCCACGCGCTGAGCGTCTGTTCCGGGAGCGGGATTCGAAGCTGCCGCTTGTTCGATCAATTTTCGAATCGCCTCTTTGGCCACATCATCCAGCACTGAAAACGATCCATAGTTGGATTGATCCGCTGGAATTGGAGTGTTCTTCAGCCAGCCTTCATTAACGTATTCGTAAAAGTTCTGGCCAGGCTTAAGAGTCTTACTTCGATGCTGTAATTCGATTCCTGAGACGCGGTTCTGAGCCGTCGCGCTCAACGAAAGAACCGACAGAGTCAACAATATCGCAAAGAAAGCAAGTTTCATCGTGAGTGTCCGCAGAGATTTAGGAGGCGAGGCCGATGTGTGGTCCAAGCCGGTATGTAGCCCATGACTGGCCAGAATGGATTGGCTTAGATCGCATTAGCTTATGCCGCGAGCAAGCTGCCAGCAAGCCGCCTGTCAGGGCAGGTCAAACAGGCAGGTCAAACAGGCAGGTCAAACAGGCAGGTCAAACAGGCAGGTCAAACTCCTGCCGGGTATGAATCCTACAGGCTTGCCCTGTAGATCGTTAGGATTCTCGCTACTAAACGAGGCTCAAGACAAGATCTCAGCCATGTGACTGTAGCGAGAAGCCTAAAGTACCGACCGGCGCCGGTGGGATTTGATGAAGAACGCCAGGGACTGGCGTGGCACACTTACGTTACAGCCGCTTTTGCCGCAAGATCTCCAGCGCCTTTGGAGGAATGGGAGCGACGCTCCAAACCAACTTGAGCTTCTCCATCGTCCAGATCGTCATGTAGGTAGTATCGATCTCCCACCAACGATGACCATAGTTTGCTGCTCGTTGGTACGCGTGGTGGTTGTTGTGCCAGCCTTCGCCAAAGGTAATCAATGCGACCCACCACAAGTTCTTGCTATCGTCGCCATTGTCATACGTCTTGTATCCCCAAACGTGAGTCACCGAGTTGATGCACCAGGTCGCATGCAGCACAATCGTCATGCGAACAAAGACTCCCCAGACCAACAATGACAATCCCAGTTGCACTCCACTGGTAAAGTAGCCCAGCGAGAACATGCCTGCAGCCACAACTACTTGCCAGAGCAAAAACGTGCGATCGAGGAATCGGAGAACGGGATCAGCTAACAAGTCTGGTGCCCAACGTTCGTGAAAAGCTCGACGCGATTCGGGATTCGACCGTTGCATACACCACAGCGCGTGACTCCAAAGAAATCCTTCGCGCGGCGAATGAGGATCGCCGTTGTGATCGCTCTTCGCATGGTGGATACGATGATTCGCAGACCACTGTATGGCAGAACCTTCACCAGCCAAGCCGCCGATCCAAGCGATCAGCCATCGCAGCGGCTTGTAGGTTTGAAAGCTGCCGTGGCTAATTAGTCGATGGAAGCCCAAGCAAATGCCGATGCCTCCCGTCAGCCAGTACAAGGCAAACATCGCTACTAAGCCTTGCCATGAGAAAGTCCAAGGCGCAGCGAGTACGCCAAGGTGAACAACTGCGATCCATGCCACAACTCCCCAGTCAACTCCTTCCGGGAAGTGCTTGTTCATGAAAGTCTGTTTTGCTTTTTTATCAATCGCTAAAGCTGGTTCCGTAGATGCTCTGATTTCGAGATTCGTTGCTTTGTCTTCTGTTGACTCAAGTTCGGTTGGTTCAAGTGTGGTCGTTTCCATCGTGATCTGATTTCTGCTGGCGGGTGGGAATGCCACTGCAAAAACTATCGTTCGACTTTGAGGTAATCCGCGGCAGCCAGCGATATCCGCAGCCGAAGCGAAAACTACCTTACTTCTCATGCAGTGGCTTAGAGGTAGGATCGTGCAATCCAAAACTGGACATCGCACTCCAGAATGCTATCGCCAGTTGCGCAGCTCGACAATTGCGAAAGCTCAGAAAAATGCTCTCTGCGTTACAGATGCGACAAGCTACCGCAACTTATCTCGCTATTTGATCGTCGCCTTTCGCTCCCGCGAAAGTAGCGTGGCTGTTTGTCTTCTCTCCACTCTGTTCGAATCGAAGTAGCGTTCAATCTCTATGCTAAGGCAGCGATGATCAGACCGAAGCTAGAAGTACCGAACGCTAGTTTTGCGGTTAGGCCGTGAAGAAATGACAATCCACTTCGCTCCGCAACAGTTGCGATAGTGTGAGGCGTTCACGAAGATCTGAACCCTGGCGGGATCAGCTACGGATCAAAAAGCGACGCTACTTTTGCGGAGGGCGACTAACCGCGGAGGGCGACTATGCGGTTAGCGAGGAAATGCCGATCGCATGAGTTCCAAGCTCTTGGGCAAGGCTTGCTTGTAGTCTTCCTTGCCCTCGAACTCAAGCGAGATGAAGCCGCGATAGTTGTGCTTGCGAAGGATCTGGCCGATGCGAGCATAGTCCAAGTCCAACGTGTACCACTCGCCGCCGCCATAATAGGTCTTGGCTTGCACAAAGACGGTTTGCGGAGCGATCTGCTCCAGACGCTCGTAGGGGTTCTCAAGAAAATTACCCGTGTCGGTAACGATCTGTAGCCAAGGCGACTTGATCGCGTTGACGATCCTCAGGATGCCTTCTGGAGTCAACCCGAGGCCCCAATGATTCTCCAACCCCAACACGACACCACACTTCTCAGCAGTTGGCAAACATTTCTCTAACGACTCAATCACCCATGGATAGGCGTCTTCGTCGGTGTAACCCTTGATCGGTGGCTCGATGCCGCGGTTGGCCATCAAAGCGTCAAAGTTTGCCGAAGTGTTCCAGCGTCCTGTGTTGACGCGCATAATCGGAATGCCAAGCTTATAAGCCAACTCGATCTGCCCAATCGTCCGATCAACGTTCTCTTGACGCTCCTCGAGATTAGGAGTCACGAAACCTTGGTGAGTCGACATGCCAACGATGGGAATGCCCAATCGCAACGCGTGACGCTTGTAGGACATCAACTTGGAATGGCTAATCAATTCATTCTGCTCAAGTTGATACAGCAGCAACTCAACTCCATCAAAGCCATACTCGTCGGCGATATCGATGCACTTATGGAAGTCGCGCAGCGGTTCGTTCTTGAAACGCCACAACGAGTATGTCGACAAGATGATCGGATGTGTCTTACGAGCTCCACTGCCTTTGCTCGAATCAGCTTTGGCATCGGTCGCAGCGGGTTGTTGGCCCTGAACGGCCTGAGCTAATGGAACGAGATTGGCACAAGCGGCTCCTGCAAGAACGGATGCAGAAGCCAGAAAGCCGCGACGAGCTATCGAAGTGGAGTCATGAGTCATGGTCGAGTAAGCCTCTTGAAGGTTAGGTTCAGTCACCTAAGAAGCCTACTCGAATCCAGCCCACACGCAATAGTTGAAAGTATTTTCGTACTATCCCACCCCGCTGCGTCAGCGAGGGATTCTTCATCCCAACCCGCTGCGTCAGCGAGGGATTCTTCATCCCAACCCGCCGCGTCAGCGAGGGACTCTTCTTCTCAACCCGCTGCGTTAGCGAGGGACTCATTCTTCCCAACCCGCTGCGTTAGCGAGGGACGTCTAGCTTGCGATGGTGAAAGCGCCCAAAGGCGTAGTACGACGTTCAGCTTTCGGACATACTTCGGGAGCCTTCGGCTCGCGAGCCAACAATTCGGATCGCATGATTTTGACATTTGTGGGAGCCTCGATACCCAAGCCAACCACATTGCCTTTGATTTTGACAACCTTGATTACGATGTCATTGCCCACGTAAACGGTCTCATCAAGTTTGCGGCTTAGAATCAACATCTTTGAACTTTCCTTTTCGATTATTGGAAACGGTAATCAGCGGGTATATCGCTCAAGGAATGCGAGCCGCGTGCCAAAACTCGGTCGAAAGCCACAATCTTCGGAAAACTCAGTATTACCGCTGTGTTTTGAGTCTATCACTACAGTTGACTCAGAATCTGCTGCGTTCGCCAAGGCAATCTTTAGGAAGTTGTTACAAAGCTCAGACAATTTTTCAAAGCTGCTGCCGGCGTTGAATTGTTTAACGGCAAGCCGCAGGCGCCTGCTTCTCTTCAGCCCGGAGGGCGGCACATCTTTGCCGGTGGTGTCAACCACCGGAAACTCAGCTATGTGAGTCTTTAGCCCGGAGGGCGATACATTTAATCTGGCTGAGCTTGGTGTGCGATGCTGAGTTGACTCTTGGTGATAAGAATTGGAGCCCAGAGTCTGGTCCATGCTGAATTGGCAAGGAATTTCTCTATAAGCTCAGGCCAAACTTTGCTTGCTGGCTGCTGTGTCAATTAAAGCCTTGCCTATGTGTCGCCCTCCGGGCTAAACCACCTCGCCGCCTTTAGTCCGGTGGTTGACACCACCGGCTAAGATGTGTCGCCCTCCGGGCTGAAAAACTCGATGGCTGCTGTGGCCAAGTGTAGCTGGGCGAAGCATCGCCCAAGCTACTCAGTGCAAGATCATCTCAGATTGTAAGCGACCGAGAAACCACCGGCTGGTCCCTCAACTCAATTTCAAACCACTGCCGCGATGGCGCTGCATTAAACGCTCGCGCGTCGTCGCCTCGCTAAACACATTCCCACGCCGATTAATCCGACTAAGGCTAATGAGGAGGGCTCAGGTACTGACGGATAGTTGATGGATAGCTGTTGTTGGAGATAGATGCCGTGCCAGACGGTTCCCAAAAATTGGATGAGTCCTCAATGTGCCTAGGCATTGCAGCGAAGGACCGAGGACCTCGAGCGCAGCACGCTCGTGGTGGGGCAATAAACATTTTGTCGATCTTTTGATTGGGGCAAATCAATAGGCAATCATTCCGACCGCCTTGCCTCTCCTATGAGGGGGGCTGGCCGGATAATAGGCAATCTTCAAGTTGAAGTCGACATCATTTTTGGGGAAGCCGAAGACTCCTTCGAATCCCCCATCCTGTTAGCGCCCGGGGCTCAGGCTGATCCAGGCTGATCCAATGCCCACCCGAAGCGTCCTGCCACGTTCTTCCACGTCCTTCCACCATGTAGTTCGCGAGAATTCTGTATACTAGGGCTCAACAATTACATCAACTCAACTCAATCATCCATAGTGAAACGAACATGTGCGACCAAGACCATTTTGAAGAAGACCTCAAGAAGTATTCCCGCCGAGACCTTGGCCTTTTCCTTTCGGCGGGTATCGGCGCTGCCATGATATTGCCTCGTTCGGCCAATGCCGCGGAAATTGTTGAAAACGAAGTAGAGATCAAGACTCCTGAAGGCGTCTGCGATGCTTACTTCGTTACGCCTAAAACAGGTACCCATGCAGCGGTGTTGGTTTGGCCAGACATCTTTGGCTTGCGTCCGGCGTTTCGAACCATGGCGAAACGACTCGCCGAATCAGGATACTGCGTACTGGTCGTCAATCAGTTCTATCGCACCAAGAAGGCACCTCCGGCTACCGATGCTAGCAGTGCAGCCATCGCTGACTTTTTCCCATTAGCCAAGACACTGAATGCTAAGACCCATACCGATGACGCAATCGCATTCGTTCAATGGTTGGACTCACAGCCTCAAGTCGACAAGAATAAGAAGATCGGCACAATCGGTTACTGCATGGGTGGCGCGATCGTCATGCGAACCGCAGCAGCAGTTCCTGATCGAATCGGCGCTGCGGGAACGTTTCACGGCGGTGGCTTAGCCACCAAAGACGCTGAAAGCCCGCACCTACTGATTCCCAAAATGAAAGCCCAGTTCCTAGTTGCCATCGCTGAAAACGATGATCAGCGCGATCCCGAATCGAAGAAGACTCTCAAAGAGGCCTTCGAACAAGCGAAACTAACAGCCGAGATCGAAGTCTACCCAGCCGGACATGGTTGGTGTCCTGCAGATACGAAGGTTTACAACCAAGAGCAATCCGAAAAAGCTTGGGCTCGAATGTT
>CAYWNG010000224.1:0-3267 GCA_964458685.1 uncultured Pirellulaceae bacterium | reverse complement strand
CAGATACGAAGGTTTACAACCAAGAGCAATCCGAAAAAGCTTGGGCTCGAATGTTAGCGCTGTTCGGTAAGGCTCTCGCATAACCGCTTTTCACAACCCGAAGCGTTAGCGAGAAAGACCAGATTCGAGCACGAGCACGAAAACCCAAAGCACGATCGGACTTAATGTTAATGAATCCTGTACATCCTGTTTATCGATGTTCATTTGATCTCTTGGCGAGTTCTTGATGCGTCCGGGCAAGATCGACCATGCCAATCGCTTCATAAGCCTGCGCAAGAGCCTCGTGAATGGGCTGCGGCGGTGCCTTCGCAGATAAGGCGAACTCAAGATCAAAAACTGCCTCTTTATACTGCTTCATCCGCAACAGAATCTGCCCGCGAGTCTCGCGAATCACAGGCTGATTCGGCACCGTCTTCAAAGCTGCGTTGACAAGCGATAAGGCGCGATCCAAGTCTGGATTTTCCTGCTGGTAAAGTACGACGGCTAGATTATTCAACACACCAGGGATGTTCGCCGAATCGGACATTGCCAGGTTCAAATGTCCTTCTGCCTCAGTCATATCACCGCGCAGAACAGCGATGGTACCCTTAATAAAGTGAGCGCGTTCAGAGTCCACTTTGCTAACTAAATTGTCTCGCAGAGTCACGATTTCAGGTTCATTGCTTTCCGCGCACTGAATGACCGTTCTGACAAGCGTTTCAACAACGATGGGGTTTCGAGGAGCGAGTTCGGTGGCTCGCGAGAGCATATTCAACCGTTGGATCAAACTCTCTGAAGATACTTGCTCTTGCTTTTCAATACGGATCGCCCAAGCGGCAAAGGCCTCCGCGCCAGCAGTCAAAAGATCTGCATTCTTGGTTAGCTCGTAGCCTTCGTTTAGCGTCATCACAACAGCTTCGTGTTGACCTAGCATTAAGAGCGCTTTAGCTAGATTCAAACGATACTCGATATTCGTTGGATTCGCCGAAACCAAGTTTTGCAAACCTTGCTCAGCTTGCGATGCCCACTTCAGGGCAGCCGTATCGTTCCCGAGTTGTGAATGCAGTGCGGCGGATACGAGCTGCAGTTCACAGTTATCCTTGGCAATCGATTCAAGCAGTGCAATGGCCTCTTCCGTAACACCAATGGCGACCAGATACTCCGCCAACAGCATTTGTGAAGGCACAAAGACCTTATCGTTTTCTTTCGCAGCACAGATAGAACACAGTTGGCGGAAACGCACATGTTGTTCGTCGTCCCATTTGGCAACTTCAGCAAGTCGAAAATCCTTCTTTAGCAGCCAAAAAGCCGCCACAGGATTTCCACTCTGCATGACAACCGTTTCCATCTCTCTTCGAGCATCTTCGTCCTGCCCTTGCTTTTCGTGCAACAGAGCCTTCTGAATTCTCAGATCGATACGTTTGGGATTTCGTTCCAGCAATCTACCGACGGCAATCGCTTCAAGTGCGACATCGGCCGCTCCTTCCTGCGTCCCAAGTATTTGCAGATAGTACTGACCCTGCCAACGATCTTTGTTAAGCCATTGAAACATGAGCGGACTAAAGAAGGCGATGACTACAAGTATGCCTGGTACCGCTGGACCATACGCGCTGTACGGTCGGGAAACAACCCACTCGAACAAGAAGCTAAAGAACCAGCCTATCCAGTGAGTTGGATTCAACCAGTACTGCCAGCCCGGTTGCCCTAGCTTGCGAGCGTGCACAGACGGGAGAACTGCCCAATAAGGCGACTTCACTGTGACTTTTCGCTTTCCAACTCGCATCAACAACCGAAGCAGCGCCAAGAGTGTTATCCATTCGAATAACACGCGCGCTCTCGCGGGTCGGTTGAAGGATCGCTTCGCAAAACAGAAGCGAATGATGCGTTTTAACATGGGTGGCTTTGAGTCCTCTGGTTCTGTTGAAACTACAACACTTCGTAAGTCGTTCGCAGACAGTTAGGTCCCGTTGATCTTCAAACCAAAGGCACGATTCCAAGCTTTGATCAACGGATTGCTCCAATCGTTTCTCGAGTCGGTGCGGGTTGGATGAAACGTCACCAACCAAAATCGATCAAGCGACAGCAGCAACAAAAAGGTCACCAAGGCAATGGCGGTGATCGCAGTAAAACGGAACTCAACCGCCGTAATGTTGAATCGATTGAAGACATGCGCCGCAACTGCAGTCATCACGAAAAGTGTGTTCGCTACGATGCTCACCACTAGTCCACTACCAAAGTAAAACGGAAACAACCATGGCGACCGATTTTTAAGTGTCTGGATGAGTACCATTGCAAAGCAACAGGTCATTGGCGAGAAGAGAATGGGCAATAATTCAGCCTGAGTCAGAACACCCGTCGTCAGTCGTAAACCTGTGGTCTGCCAATGATTGGGAATGCTCAGTGAATCGAGAAAAAAACTAGTTGTCTTGAAAACGATTTGGTAGGCTTCCGAGATCAAAAGCAAATCCCAATTGCGCGGCAGAGGCAAAGCCATCAAGACAAGCGGCACCAGAGCACCAAGTGTTCCGCTCAGTTTTCCATTCAGTATTCCGCTCGTTTCTTCTGTCACGGGCCGAGTCGCTCGTTTCGCATCGCTTTCCGTTTGTCGCGCCGAGGTAACCAAGAACGATAAAACAAACAAACACCATGAGCAGGCTCCCAGCCACGGTGAGTTCAACGGATACGAACAAGCCCAACAGGCAACGCCCTCAATGATCAATAGCCACCCAACCAATCCACTTGGAAGACGGCAGACTTTATTCCAACGTATGGCCACTAACAAAAGCAGTATGATCCAAACAACTGGAAGATGACTGTAGTGGTTGCTATCCAACATCCGCGACCAGACTGGCACGATCCGTACCATCGCAGCACTAAGGAGAATGAGCCAGAAGAGAATTGCAACCATGAAAATGAGCTGTGAAGGGAGATGCCCAAGTCAGGTTAGGCAGGTATTTTCCGCGTCGCAATGGCGACGAAAAGGCGACAAAGTTCCAGTGAGTTGGCGGTGTTGACTTTGCCACACCGAAAACCCATGTTAGTTCGACCTTAGTCCGCTCGCCAGTTTCAATCCAAACCGGCGGGCCGTTGGCCCTTTGCTTTCTCGCCAATTGAGTCGCCAGCCCTGCGACGCAGCAGGAGGTTAAGAGTCCCTCGCTAACGCTTTTTGAAGTTGCGCTTTTTCAGGGATTTCGGGCCGAAGGCCCAGCGATTTACATAGCCCAGCCCAACGGGCCCAACGGGCTGGGTGATCAAGCTTAAGTAGGTTAAGGGCCAACGGCCTGCCGG
>CAYWNG010000223.1:0-9335 GCA_964458685.1 uncultured Pirellulaceae bacterium | reverse complement strand
TGTCAATGGAGATGGCAGAAGTTCGTCAGCATTGGTTTCCACTTGAGCCAAACCCTCAATCTTCTTTACGCTATTGAGCAGTTCGCCAACGTCGCTGGCCTTCATGAACTTGCCATTGCCTGCGGACGCAATCCTTGAGACTTGAGCCGCTTCGTGATCGCTCATGCAGAATCCGATTACGTTGATCTTGAGTGAGAGATGCGAGTATTGTTTAACTAGGTGACTCGCTTCCCCAACCGGATCTGCCTTGCAGTTTTCCATGCCATCGGTGATTAAGACGATACTGGACATCGAAGTTGTCGTACTCAGTTGTTGTCCCGCCATACTCAGTGAGCGTGTGATTGGCGTGTGACCTACGGCACTCAAGCTCTCGATCAACGAACATAGTTTCTGCTTGCCTTGCTCGTCTAGTTGCTGGAGCGGTCTGAGCAGATCCACCGACGAACATTGTCGCCCTGCATCTAAGCCATAAGCGATCAAGGCTAGACTGCGACCGTTTGGAACCGCTCGTACAAAATCAATAGCGGCTTGCCGAGCCGCATGCCACTTGGAGGAACCGTCAGCCAGCTTGTCATTCATACTTCCCGAACAATCAAGAACAAGAATGAAGTTCGCTACATCGCTATTGGGCTGTGGTGCAGCGAATTTGGCTTGAAGCGACGACACTAGGCTTTCGCTCGCGCCAGCTTGCTTCAATTGGTTGATTTGGTCAGATCCAAGAACCAACTGTGTACCTGAAGATTGGACATACTGAACAATCTTGGTCTCGCTAGCATCTAGCTGAACATATTCGAGAATCTTTTCAAAGGTCACCGTTTGGCCCATCGCGGTTTGATTCGAACCACTCAGAGTAACAGACGCAACTAGTCCTAAACCTAACGCGGCGATACGGAATTTACGTAGAAGCACGGCACTATCCTCATTTTGCATGGATGATTGGTAAAGAGCGTCGCCTTCAACAACTCACGCAATTGCAACGCTCGGATAGATACCCAAGCGGGATAGCAGCCTGGATGTTTCAGCAAAATCTAGAATTAGTGATGCTCGCCCTTTCGCTCCCGCGAAAGTATGCGAGCCTTTTGGGTGGCACGCTCAGAAGTTGTTGCTCGAAGCGCAGCGAGGCAACAACTGACGGGCGTGGTCTTGGTGATAGTCGCCTTTCGCTCCGCGAAAGTAGCGCCATCGTAGCTGATCCCGCCAGGGTTCAGATCTCATCAACAGAGATTACATCGCAGTGAATTCGGGGCTATGCTTAGAAGACGCCAGGGGCTGGTGTGGCCAACTCGTTAACGCTACTTTCGCGGAGCGAAAGGCGACGATCCGCATACTTTCGCGGAGCGAAAGGCGACTATTTTGCTTTACCGTAGCGAGGGCAACATGGATAGATCCAAGCGATACATGATTTGATTGTAGTCGTAACGCGGAGTCTGGCTTTCATTACCAGAAAACTGATGCGTGTAGGTGCCTTCGAAATAGATGATCTTCCCTCCGGCAGAGTCTAAACATGCGTGATGCCGAGGATTGTAAAACGTGTATCGAGGATGTGAGGCTATCTTGATCGCTTCCACCCAAGGACCAGTGATCGAAACAGATTCGGCATACCAGATCTCGCCGAACTTCGACGCTGCCGAACGATCTCCAAATTGACAACCGATCATGATCCATCGCTTGCGAAAGTCGTTCCACTGAATTGAAGATCGATGAATGTCCATTAGTTGTCGACTTTCGATGTCGATCATTTGATACTTTGCGTTTGCATCGGAGAGCTTGCCACTCTTGAGAAGCTGCGACTCTTGCTTTTGCCCAGTTGGTTCTGCCATCGATTGCCAACGATACTCTCCGCTTGCTTCGTCAAAAGCGAATGATTGATACTGATCTGGGTCTAAGATTGCAGCCAGTGATGCGGGCACTCGAGTATTAGCGAACGACTCGGTAAAGTAGACGTAATCACCTTCTTCACCCTTGAAACGCACAGCTTGTCCGCGGGGAATCCGCCACCGGTTGTCGAGTTCAAAGGTGGCTCGTTTAACAAATTGGCTTTTTGTTTCATCCCAGGTTGCGATTCCGTGCTCTACCATCTGTCCCAATTTCAAATGACGCGAGTAGTGTCCGATTAAAGTCTCGCGTCCCTGATCATCAGGAAGATTGATCAGGCCAAACATCCAAACCACTCCCGGCTCATTCATCGGTAGCATCTTGCTTGGATAACCTTGGCCATTCTTAAAGTACTGGAATGGGACGCATTTGTCCGGATCGATCCAAGACATCGAATCGCTGGGTGTGATCGCGGCCGTTGTGTGAAAGTTACCCAGGGGATAGTTCTGTAGATTCGTATCGCCCCACAACCAGAACAATCCATTTTTGTAAGGCACCATTTGTACCGAGTCTTGTCCAACGACACCTGCCGATAGCTGCTCGATCTCTTTGGGATAGGGCTGATTGAGAAGCTGACTATCGCGATAAATCCCCTGCCCCGTCACTCGGTAAAGTCGTTCAGCGCGATTGATCCGCTTCAGTTCTATCTTTGCTGTTTTTCCTGGCGCAGTTTCCAAGCGGATTCCACGTATTCCAAATCCATCCGCGGGATATTCGTATCCCGGCGATTCGATACTGAAGAAGACTTGCTGGTTCATCAGTCCTGGCTCAAGGAAAGCAACCCAACCGTTGCTATCAGACCAATAGTCAATAGCTCCAGTTGTCCGCAGCCGAACCATTGGAACTCCTCGACCAGATTGCTGATCAACAACTTGAATTCCAAAGTACTGGCTTGCCACATTATCGTTTGACTGCTGAGCGGCGGAGTTCGCGGAGACAACAACGCTAACGAGAAACGCCATCGGCACGAGACAGCTCCATGAAAAGTGGAGCACAGCGATCGTTGGTCGGCTCATTAGTCGTCTTGCTCGGTAACATGGAAGTAATGGAGCACGCGGTGAAGAACTGGTGTTAGCACCAAGCCCGCACAAACCACAAAAACAAGACCGGCGTACAGAGCGTAACAACCTGCGAAGAACTTACCAACGTCGGTTTTAGGCGGATCGACAGGCCCCATCCCGCCTAACAGCATCGCTGCATTGAGAAAGGCATCTAGCCAACTCATGCTCTCGGTGTACATGTAGCCGGTAATTCCAAGCCCTAACGAGAAAACCAGCAAGAGTACTGTCACGCTCAGGTGAAGCACCAAACGCTTGACGAAGCTGCTACCAGAGATGAGGGCTTCATGTTTGGACTCGTACAATTAGTTCCCTCGGGCATAAGACGGATGAAGCTTGTGACTGATTTTGTGACTGATTTATGGCTCTCGCTTGTACGTCACGAAAAAGTAGCCGTTCCCTGAAGTCGACTCGAAACCGCTAGGAAATTCCGTTCCCGTAATATCGTAACAGACTCGCATCTTTCCTAGCTCGGGAAAATCGTAGACAGCAAGAATTGTCTTGCCGGTATTTGCGCCATCTGTGCCCCGAATAGTCAACTTGTTAGGCTCGCTGGATGTGTCTACCTCGACTGTTCCCTGGTCTTTGTTTCCACCAACAGAAACATCGTACTTACCATCAGAGATATACAGTGTAATCCCTTGAGTCACCTCTTCAGGAAATGCTGTGCCAGCCATGATAGCGGTCTCAGCTATCCAGTGGCCTTCAATCGTATTGAATGGCTCCTGGAGGATGTCTGAAGAATGAGGCCTTGGAACGCGTCGCCGACCCTTTGATTCAGGAACGTCAACGACATCGTCTGCGTGCTCCAAAGAGTGATTCGGAGTCGTACTTACGCCTGCATTGCTACACCCGCTGAAAAACAAACCCAGCAGACCGAGCAAAACGGCAAACCTAATCCCAATCATCGATTGATCCTAATTCTAAGGTGGCGACAGTCGCTAAGATTATACATCACGGGAGGCGTTCGGCTGGGCTAGCCGACAGATGCTGCACTTGAGAGGACAACCAACTTGGATGGAAAGGTTCTCGACAAGTTCCATTCTCCCAACCAGTAGGTGACTGTAACGACCGCAATAACAAGACCTTACAACGTGAAATTAACACAGCTTATGAATGAGACAGAACTGGATCATTGGCTCGAAAAGATCTCTTCTTGGGCGCATGCACAGATGGCCGACTCGGATTCGGGTCACGATATTGACCATGTTCGTCGCGTTGTAACAAATGCGAAAAGCATTGGGTCAAGTGAAAATGCTGATCTAAGCATTGTGATCCCGGCTGCATGGCTGCATGACTGCGTCATTGTCCCCAAGAACTCACCGCTGAGATCGCAAGCTTCGCGACTTGCCGCAGGCAAAGCTAGCGATTTTCTACGTTCGATCCAATTCGCAGAAGAATTGATCGACCCAATCGCCCATTGCATCCTCGCTCACAGCTTTTCCGCGGGCGTCCCCTGCGAAACACTGGAAGCACGTGTCGTCCAAGATGCCGATCGTTTGGAGGCGATTGGTGCCATCGGTATCGCGCGTTGTTTGATGACAGGCGGTGCGATGCGTCAACGGCTCTATCATCCCGACAATCCATTCCCCTGCGATCGAGAACCCGAGGATACCGTACAGTCCATCGATCACTTCTTCAGCAAATTGCTGCGGCTGGATCGAACGATGCAAACCGCTTCAGGCCGCAAACTGGCTAGTCAACGTACGCAATTCATGATCGACTTTCTCATGCAATTGTCACTTGAACTGAACATAGACCAAGCGATTCTCAAGCAGTCAATCCAACGCGTTAGAGAATGCTGATCGACTACGATGCAACCGAATTCAGACGATCCCATTCACGAGCAAATCGAAGCCATCTATCGCGATGATAGCCGTCGCGTCTTTGCGACGCTCGCGAAATTGCTTCGAGATTTCGACTTAGCCGAAGAAGCTCTCCAAGAGAGTTTCGCCGCTGCCGTCGTGCAATGGAAGTCCGAAGGCATCCCCGCAAATCCATTGGCGTGGCTGGTTTCAACAGGCCGATTCAAAGCCATCGACTTGCTGAGACGTCGAGGCCGACTGGATCAATTGAGCGAGAACTTGATCCAATATCGTGAGTCGATCGATTCACGGAACTCGGCAAAAGCCGCGGAAGAGATCGAGGATGATCGCTTGCGATTGATCTTCACTTGCTGCCATCCAGCAATTGATCCCAAAGTGCAAGTACCTTTGACGCTGCGTGAAGTTTGCGGACTGACTACGGAAGAGATCGCTAACGCCTTTCTCACTTCTCCGACTACGATGGCTCAACGCATCGTTCGTGGGAAAGCCAAGATTCGCGACGCGAGAATCCCCATCGATGTTCCGAGTGTCGAAGATTTCCCTGAACGACTGCAAGCGGTACTAGCTGTCATCTACCTAGTCTTTAACGAAGGCTATTCGGCCAGCTTTGGCAATTCCGTCACGCGAGCCGACATCTCGGCCGAAGCAATTCGTCTAGGGCGACTGTTGGCGAGATTGCTTCCCGATGCTGAAGCCATTGGGCTGCTGGCACTAATGTTGTTGCATGAATCGCGACGAGTCGCTCGTAGCGATTCCGCAGGCGATATCGTACTGCTTGAAGACCAGGACCGTTCGCTGTGGGATCATGGGTTGATTGAGGAAGGACTAGCCTTAGTACAACAATCGCTGCTCACTCGCCATTTCGGTGCGTACACTCTACAAGCAGCGATATCTTCCGTTCACGCAAGATCTCAGCGAGCCGCTGATACTGACTGGAATGAGATCGTGAGGCTTTACGATGCGCTGCAATCGATTCATCCCTCGCCCGTTGTAGAACTGAATCGAGCTGTGGCGATAGCAATGCGTGACGGCCCCGAAGCGGGATTGGTACTGATTGACGAAATTGTGGGGAGAGGCGACCTACAGAATTACTATCTAGCCCATGCTGCGAAAGCGGATATGCTGCGAAGGATTTCTCGCTTTTCCGAAGCTAAACGTGCCTACCAATCTGCGCTGGAGTTAGCGCAACAGGAGCCCGAAATACGCTTTTTGCAAAAGAGAATCGCAGAAATGGATCGAGGCTCTAGCTAATTTGATTTTCGAACAACTTCGACTGAGCGGCTTCACTGGCTGAGCAGCTTCATTGGCTGAGCGGCTTCACTGGTGCCCTTTTCAAGCGATTCGAACAAACTCTGAAAATGTTTTTCCAAACTGTCGATTCGCTTTCCTAGGAATCGACTACTCTCCATCGGTCCTTCTTTCAGATCAAGAGTATTCATTATGCGATACATGCTACTCATCTACAGCCCCGAAGACTCATGGACTCCCGAGCAATGGAAAGAGTGTGTCGAGACCTCGTCTGGCATCTGCCAAGAACTCGCCGAAAAAGGACAACTCATCGCAGCCTCACCACTGCATCCAGTAGCGACTGCAACCACAGTGCGTGTGCGTGATGGAAAGACCATCGTGACTGCCGGGCCGTTTGCTGAGACTATTGAACAGCTCGGCGGATTCTATGTGATCGACGTTCAACACTTAGACGAGGCCATTCAGATTGCCACGCGACTGCCGCCGGTCAAGAAGGGTGTCGTAGAAATTCGGCCGATCATGAAAATCGCTGGACTGCCACCCGAGCAATTCAACGCGGAGCCAACGAAAGCTTCATGGCAACAGTACATGTTCCTTTGCTACGATGACGAAGAGGCTTGGGCCAAGGCAGGTAAAGCCGCACATGAATCAGCCATTCAAGAAGCGGTATCGTTGATTTCACGCATCGATGCTCAAGGGATGTTCATCAGTGCTTCGCCTCTACACGCGTCAACTACAGCAACTTCAGTACGAGTTCGCGATGGACAGCGGTCAATCACCGACGGTCCGTTCGCTGAGACGCACGAAGTACTCGGCGGCTACTACGTCATCTGGGCGGAGTCGCAAGAGCAAGCGATGTCGCTTGCCTCCCAGCACTCAGGGGCCAGAGTTGGTTCCGTCGAAGTTCGACAGGTCTTCGATGTCCGCACGCTCGACCTATCCACTACAGCCCAATCCCAATAGAACCAACTTTCAATTCCGCGCTACTTCGACGCGAAACAGCCTCTTCTAAACTTACTTATTCGACTACCAATCCAACCAAGGAGCCAACTATGTCAGCCACAGTCAGTACCTACCTGTTCTTTTCAGGCCGATGCGATGAAGCCCTCCAGTTCTACACTCAGGCGCTGGGCGCGAAGATAGAAATGGTAATGCGGTTCAACGAGAGTCCTGATCCTGTTCCCGAAGGAATGCTCCAAGCTGGCTTTGAAAACAAGATCATGCACGCTTCGCTGTACATCGGTGCAACGCGCGTAATGGCTTCCGATGGCTGTGATGACAAATCCAAATTCGATGGCTTTCGAATGGTCTTTACTACCAGCAATGAAGCCGAAGCTCATCAGGCATTCAACGCATTGGCCGACGGTGGGATTGTACAGATGCCACTATGCAAGACATTCTGGTCGCCCTGCTACGGCATGGTCACGGACAAGTTCAATGTCGGCTGGATGGTCATGGTCCCTGGCGATCATCCGTAGATGTTTTTTGGTACGCGGGCGTCCTCGCCTGCAGAGCTTTTCTGGTACGTGGGCGTCTCGCCCGCAGAAACCGCAACAAAGGCTCTAAACGCCCGCGTACCCGCTTCAATCTTGGGCCTCTGTTCTCGCACAAAAAACAATTCCAGGGAACCCTACCGTTCCTCCGGCTTGCGATCGTCAAACTTTGGATTCTTGGTGGGCATCGTAACTTTCAATTCATCGCGCCAATCGCGCAGTTGCTTGGCCAGTTCATTGCCACGTTCGGAATGTGTGTCGAATAGATTCCGCTGCTCGCTAAGATCCTCTTTCAGATTGTACAACTCTCGAGAACCGTCATCGTACCATTCAATCAGCTTCCAATCGCCTTGACGAATCGCGCCACATGGTCGACCTCCCTGGTTCCCATAATGTGGATAGTGCCAATACAAAGATCGACTAGGCAGTGACTTTCCTTCACAGACCGCCGGCAGAAGATTGACTCCATCCCAAACAACATTCCTTGGCACTTGAGTCTGAGTCGCCGCAGCCACTGTGGGCAACCAATCGGGGCTTGAAACAGGTTGATTCATCGTACTTCCAGCCGGGATCTTTCCAGTCCAGCGCATCAACGTGGCGACACGAATCCCGCCTTCGTACATCCAACCCTTGCCAGCGCGAAGAGGCAAATTAGAAGTTGGATGACCTTCGCTCGTAGACAGTCCACCGTTGTCGGACGTGAATATGATCAAAGTGTTTTCACCCAGGCCGAGCGAGTCGACCTTATCAATCACTTTGCCTACAGCTTGATCCATGGCCTCAACCATTCCCGCATAGACAGCGTGTGTTTGAGTCAAACGAACTTTCCGCTCCCCTTCCCTGCCCCATTCTTCCTTGAGTTGGAGATCGTTCGCCTTCTGCGTGTACTTCTTCTTAAGGTCTTCTCGAGCCATTAACGGAGTGTGTACCGAATAGAACGGAAAATAGACTAAGAAAGGCTCATCGCGATGTTGCTCCATGAAAGCACAAGCCTCCGATGCCAAGCGATCCGGAAGATGCTCGCCATCAGGACCATCGGTCAACTTGGGATTTCCGTACGGTGAGAAGTACTTCTTGCCACCGTATGGACCGCCGCGATCGATTCCACCACGGTTAATATCAAACCCTTGATCCTCAGGCCAAAATCCCTCGGGCCCAAGATGCCACTTGCCCGCAAAGAAAGTGTGATAGCCAGCACCTTTTAATACCTCTGCCATGGACACAAAGGAGTGATCCAAGCGATCTTGGTAGGCAGCAGGCAACATGCGAGTGTTGCGTTTCCAAGCGTCAGGCTGAGCTGCACCGATATAGTCAGTAATCCCAGTACGCTGCGGCCACAGCCCAGTCAGTATGCTTGCTCGAGTGGGTGAACAGACGGGACAAGCCGCATAAGCTTGATTCAACTGAACTCCCTGCTTAGCCATCCGGTCCAGGTTCGGAGTCTCGTAAAACGAACTTCCAAAGCAACCCAAGTCAGTCCAACCCAGATCATCGGCAAAGATGAACACGATGTTCGGACGTGATTTGTCTGGCGAATCAGCAGCGTGAAGAGTCTTCCAGTGCTGCGTAACGATCAGCGAAACAAGAGTGGTGATCGCTATCAACGATTTCGATACGCATAACATAGCATGATCTCAAGTTGGACTCAGACTTCGACTTAATCAGGATCGCGACCCGCTCTACATGGCGATCTCACCCGCTAACTCGCCGACCGTTGTACGTTCGTCGCGTTGAAGATGAATGCATGGAATATCGGGAGCGATCTCAGCGAGACTTTGTACCACGCGGAAATGGCAGCTCAGCAAGATTCGTTGAGCGTCCGTCTTCCACTGGTA
>CAYWNG010000222.1:0-9363 GCA_964458685.1 uncultured Pirellulaceae bacterium | reverse complement strand
CGCAAGCTGCGATGAGGTTTCTGATATCATAGCCAAACATTTTCCTAAGTGTTGTTAGTCCATTAGGCCAATTAGCGATGCGAATTCGAACCGACAAATCAGCTCAGCAGACTCTTTGCGAGGGATTCGCGGCAATTCAACGACAGTTTCGGTTGCCCACCGAGTTCCCCGAGGCCGCGCTGGCCGAGGCTCGTGAAGTTTCAACCCGATCCAATCCGAGCGATTGGTATGGTGGCAGTCGTCGCGACTTGACCGAGATGCCATTCGTAACACTCGACCCACCAACCTCCACGGATCTGGACCAGGCTTTCTTCGTCGAGAAAGACGGCGACTATATCGTCCTCAACTACGCACTAGCTGATGTGAGCGCCTTTGTGAAATCTGGCGGTGCGATCGAACAAGAGGCATGGAGTCGTGGAGTCACAATTTACGGGCTTTCCGAAAAGGTCTCTCTGTATCCAACTGAGATCTCGCAGCAAGCGGCCAGTTTACTTCCCGATGGTCCGCGGCCAGCATTCTTGGTCGTTGTCGCTATCGATGCATCGGGGCGATTGACGCTTCGTAACATCGAGCGAATTGTCTGCCGCAGTCGCGCGAAGCTGGCTTACACTTCGGTGAACTTGAATGAGATTCCTTACCTGGAGGAGTTTGCCAATCGGATGTGGATCAACGAGTCCGACCGTGGTGCTATGCGAATCCAATTTCCCGAGCAAGAGGTTGAATCAGATCCGACAGCCCCAGGTGGAGTCAGGTTGAACTTGCGAACGCCGCTCTACTCCGAAAAGGTCAACTCAGCGTTGTCGCTGTCGGTCAATCTTGCGTTGGCGGAACTTTTTCTTGCGAATCATACGGGACTGTTTCGTATCATGGATCAACCCGAGGCACGCGCGCTCAAGCGACTGAGATATGAGGCTCATGCACTGGGCATCAATTGGCGCCGCGATGAATCGCTCAATAGCTTGATGCGTCGTTTAGTCCCAGAAAACATGGATCACAAGCGATTTTTGCTCACCGTCCGTCGCGCGGGAGGCCGAGCAGGTTACGCCGAGTTTGCGACGAACGCTAAGCCATGGCACTTCGCAATTGCGGCTCCCTACGTTCATGCTACGGCTCCGATGCGACGATTGGCAGATCGCTATGTACTTGAGTTAGCCTTGCAACTGTTTCAAGGCGTGAGTCCTTCGCCTGAGATCATCGAACAGAATCATCGTCTGCCTCCCGTCATGGACCGAGCCAGTAGTCGCGCGAAGAGTGTGGCACAAGCTGTGATCGATCTGATCGAAGCTGTAACCTTGCTGCCTCGTATCGGCGAAGTCCTTCAAGCTGAGGTTGTTGACGCCGAATCAAAGATTGTGCAAACGGTCGATTCAGCGATTCGATCTCGAGTCGCACAACTGCCTCAAGTTCGTGACGGAGACATGATCCGAGTTCGCATCGATAGGGCCGATCCAACTGAACGACGAATTGTCCTGACGGCTGTGAATTAGAGCTAAGCCAGCGGCGAGACTTGCATCAATTGATCGAGATTGCCTTTGGTAAAGAATACGAAAACACTCTTGTCGGTTCGGATGGTGGCCATCGACCAGCTTTGATTGGCTTGATTCAAGCGTTGCAAATGCTGCTGGACTCCTTGAACGCTCGGAGCATCTAGGAGTTCTACCGCGTAAAGCGTTGATTGATTTTCAAACTCCAACTTCCATAGGCGAACCGGCGATCCAATCACGGATTGTTCTATGGACTGATGAAGTATCTGCTTGGGACTTCGGACGATGCCGGCGATGCGAAGTAGATTGAGCGATTCTGTCCAACTGGATAAGGTTGCTTGGTCCCAACTGCTTTCGGGCTGTTTTTCCAAACGCTGGGCACACTCGGCAACCAACCGATCTTGACTATAGGGCTGTGCCGCTACAAACAGGCTAATCATCGCTAGGACCGAGGCAGCCAAGCACACTAAGATTGCCATAGTCTGCTTGCGAGATCGAGGGAC
Source organism: uncultured Pirellulaceae bacterium (assembly GCA_964458685.1). GTDB lineage: Bacteria > Planctomycetota > Planctomycetia > Pirellulales > Pirellulaceae > Aureliella. The sequence continues at coordinate 7,376 of CAYWNG010000222.1, read as the reverse complement.
GGGCTCAGCTTTCGCAGTTGTCAGAGTTTCTTCGACTTGCGCCGACGCTGTGATTTCGACGGACGAAAGTAACTCGGCTTGACCGTCTACTTGATTAACTACGTCTTGTTGAACTGGTAGTTGTTCATCTTCAATAAGCTGAAGTGTCTGTTCCGAATGCAACTTTTCGAGTAAGCGCTGTTTAGCAGATACAGGCACCGGTGCGGCGAGCAAGGCTTGCTTAACCTGACGATCCGCCTCATCCAAGGTGGAGTGCTTTATACGATCATGATTCATGACTGCAACTCCTTGCCTTCATTGCCATTTGAGTTTCTAGAGCCGGTAGGCAGTGGTGATTGACTTTTTGACTGTGACGCCTCCAGAGCTTGCTTCAAATGCTGTCGGCCTCGGTTCAGGCGGCTCATTACAGTTCCCATTGGAATTTCAAGTTCGCTGGCAATTTCAGCATAGCTTTTCTCTTCGAAATAGAACATCAATACAACCAATCGAAATTCATCTGGCAAAAGTTGAAGAGCGTGGTGAACCCAATCGTGGCCATCTACCGCCTGAACATGATCCGCATCTGCGATCGGACCGCAGTCGAATGTGGGCTCGTCTAGTCCATAGACCAATTTACGAGCTTGGCACATTCGAGCGAATTCGTTTCGGACGATCGTTAGCAGCCAACCGATAACGGCTGCAGGATCGCGAAGCTGATGGATCGACTTAATCGCTCGAAGAAAAACACTCTGCGCAATATCTTCCGCAGTTGTCGGATTGCCCGATAGTCTCAGCGCGTAGCGGTAAACCTGATCGAAATGTTCGTTTACCAATTCCTCTACAGCGAATGGCTGCGTGGCCGCCTCCTCCGAACTTTGGTCCAAGGCACTAATGCGACGACGAGGGCTCGCATCAGCCTGGGCAGATGAAAAGGTCTCGGAAGTTAAGTCATCACCAGACACATCGACTCGAAAGCTGGAGGGCAGTGTGTTCGTAGCAATTGCGTTTGGCATTATTGCGGCCGAAAGAGATTTCTCGCGATGGATATACGCCTTAGGTCACTAGCGAGACCGCCGATACATGCCGATTATTCCCGATTATTCATGATATTTCAGGAATTCCGACGCTTCTGGCTGATGGCCGGGAGGTCGAGGCTGGGTGCTTACTTGTTAGCTCTACCGACGTTCAGCGAGAAATGTCAACTTTGCTTTAGAAATCCCAAACAACTCAGAAGCCAAAGCGGAGATCGGTCAAGTACGCCCTATAAGAGGTGTAGCTGCGAACATCCAACCAAGTCAGCCGGGGACTCAAAGCTGCATTTTCCACGAAAAGCGGGCGTGTAAGTGGAGTTGTTTGCCGCAGTAAAGTGGTTGGTCGCCAACTGACTCCTCCATCAAGTGTGTCATAGGATCGTAACTCGTAGGCATTGTTGGAGCGAACTACGGTAAGGACTCGATCTACATTCGTGGGATCAATACTAATGCCCGCGGGATAATACACCTGTGCCGATGTGACTACAAATCTGGTTTGCCAAAACCTTCCCGTAAAACGGGCTCGATAGGTTGGGCATGGAGTGCTAACTCCCGAGCCGTAGGGCGGCGATAACGAGAATGTGATGACTGGCATGCCTTGCGCATCCAACCTGAGGTCCCCCAACACGAGATTGCGATTAGCTGCGCCGGTGAAGATGGGTGGCATCGAATTAGCGGTGATAGGCAAGCTAAGTCGTTGATTATTCGCCGCACGCCATACGCCTAATTCGTCACGCCAAGCGTGATAAACCGTCTGTGATATTCCGCCCAGCGGAGGCACGTTAAAGAGTATGTGGAGTCGATTGCCAAAGCTCCGAAGTGATCCGGGATAGGTAATCGTATTGGGGCCAAAATTCACAACGTCGGTATCTGCGCTCCATGATCTACCCCCATCCGTTGAACTCTTCAATACCGCCATGCTCTGTCCTCTTGCTGGCGGCAACGCGTCCCCACGAAACAAGACGTGCAGCACTCCGTTGGCTGTTTCCGCCAGCTTCGGATAGGTGCTTCTGCGAGTCGTTATCACTTGCAGGTCATCCCAGCTCGTGATGTCCTCTGGAAACTTGGATCGTCTGAAGAAGAGTGTCGAGTTGTGATGAGCGCAGGCTACAACGATCTTTCCGCGATCTAGTCCCGATTGGATCACATGAATCGAAGGCGCAGCATGATCATCTGGAGTAGACCATTGATGAATCAAGGTCGGAGCAAGCATCGTACCGCGCAAGTGATCGTAGCCGCCGACATAGACCGCGCCGCCGCTGGAGACCCAAGCTAAGTAGGTTCTTTGCTCTGACTGGCTAAAGTAAACTGCGCTCGACTGATTGAGCCAAAGAGTCGTTGCATCGGCGACCAGCCCTTGGCCATGAATAGCGCTAAGAGGCATTAGCGCAACCAAAAAAATAAGGGCTTTGTTAAAGCTTGACATTTGCGACTGGGCGTGGGTTACAGTGGGACAAGCTGAATTGAAACCTGCTAGAAGGCTTCATTAGTCTACTTCAACCATTCGCCCATTTAAAGTTTCGCCCATTCAAACAAACTGAACTTACAAAACTGGTAAGCTTGGCCCCGGTGCAACCGCAGCTCGTTGATTGACCTGTCGAACCATCGCCCGAACGATTTTGTCAAAAGCAGCCGAACAGATTGGGTCCTCTAAAGCATTGGCAATAAAGCCTTCGTCGGACTTTTCTCGCATTTGCATGTTCAAAGGAACTTCGCCCAAGAAAGGCACTTCTAGCTCTTCGGCTTTCAACCGAGCACCGCCATGACCAAAGATATCGTATCGCTTGCCATTGTCTGGACAGATAAAGCCGCTCATATTCTCGACCATTCCCAGCAGCGGAATTTTGGTCTTTCGAAACATTGATATGGCTTTCACCGCATCCAGGAGGGCAACTTGCTGAGGCGTACAAACCACGACGGCTCCGGCAAGCGGAATCAATTGCGACAAGGTCAAAGCGATATCGCCTGTCCCCGGCGGCATATCGATTATCAAGTAGTCTAGCGGCCCCCAGTAGGTGTCGCGAAGGAACTGGGTAATCGACCCGTGGAGCATTGGACCGCGCCAGATCACTGCTTGGTCGGGCTCAACCAAAAATCCCATCGACATGACCGGCATGCTTCCACTGTACAGCGGCTGGATTTTGTTGTTGATCACTTCTGGTCGCCCCTTCATGCCCAGCAGATGCGGCACGCTCGGACCATAAACATCGGCATCCATCAGACCGACTTTCGCGCCGGACTTGGACAAGCTGAGCGCGATCGATGTTGCTACGGTGCTCTTGCCAACACCGCCTTTGCCTGACCCCACAGCGATAACGCTTTTGACTTGCAATCCAATCTGGCCAATCGCAACAGGCGGACGTTCATGTTCGGAAATCTTGACGGCAACACTCGCCGCCGTTGGAAAGCGAACCCTCAGACGCTCGGCGGCCGAGTCAGCGAACTCGTCGCGAATCGGAAAGCTGTGCGTGCAGAGTTTGATTTCGCATTCGATCTTGTCATTGTGAATGTTGATCGCACCGACTTGATCAGTCTTGCCGAGCGTGCGGCCGGTTTCGGGATCTTTTAACTCCGACAGCACTTGGCGAACGGCTTCGGAAGTAATTTCAGTGTTTGTCATGATGCTTATAGCGTATCGTTTGAGTTTCTTATTTCGGTCTGTCGAGGTGGTCTATTCTTGTTGCATGCCAAGAGCCTCAGCCAATCAGCGTTGGCTCAGTTCATGCACCAAGTCCACCAAGGCGATAGCCTGATTGACGTCGGTCTGAGGCAGAATACCATGGCCCAAGTTGAAGATATGGCCCGCTCGTCCACCAGCGCGACGAAGTACATCGCTGATCATCTCCTTCATCACACCGGGTTCGGCCATTAAGCCTATCGGATCCATGTTGCCTTGGACCGCGCGATCATGTCCAACGATATTCCAAGCATCGTCTAGCGGAATGCGCCAGTCGATGCCAACGACCGTCCGTTGATCGCCGCGCAACATCGGCAGCAAAGCTGGGTTACCCGTAGCAAAATTAATCACGGGGACATCAGGGACGATCGAGTCGATAATCTGCTTGACGTACGGGTAGACAAAGCGTTCGTAGTCTTGGACAGACAAGCAGCCGGCCCACGAGTCGAACAACTGAACGCACTGAGCCCCATAAGCGATCTGCGAGTTCAAATATCGGCTTACACTTCGTGCGACCTTGGTCATCAACTCGTGCCAAGCGCTCGAGTCGCTGTACATGAGCTTCTTCGTGTGAAGGTAGTTACGACTACCACCACCTTCGATCATGTAACTCACGAGCGTAAACGGCGAACCCGCAAAACCAATCACAGGGATGTGCGGTGCCATGGCTTGGCGCGTGTACTCAACGGTCTTCATGACAAAGTCCAACGACTCCATCGACTCTAGCTCAGTCACTCGATCGACATCGCGAGCTTCGCGAAGCGGATTGTGAATCACTGGACCGTCGCCCTGAGCGAACTCAAGGTGCATTCCCATCGGCTCGATGATCGGCAACAGGTCGGAAAAGATAATGGCCGCATCGACGTTCAGCTTGTTGACCGCTGTGACCATCACCTCAGCGCACAGTTCAGGATTTTTGCACAGCTCGAGGAAGGTCATCTTCTCGCGAACTTCGCGATACTCGGCCATGTAGCGACCTGCTTGACGCATCAGCCAAACCGGCGTCACGCTCGAGGCCTCGCGCCGACACGCGCGCATGAAAGGACCGTCGTACCAAGCCGCTTGAGGATTGTTTGGAGGTTGACCAGTTCGCTCGATAACTTGCGCTCTTGCGATGCGACCGGCAAGAAGATGGTGGGCTCGCGCTGCGCTTTCAGCAACCAAATGTCCCATCTTGGGATGCGATGGTTCCAAATCGACAGGCAAGTCGACATGCTTGAGCATTTCCGAAGTGGTTGGACCAATCGAAGCCACGATCATTTTTCGAAGAGCGATTCGAAGTTGGTCCTCCAAGCCCATCTCAGCCGCTTGGCGAAGCATGTTCACCACTTGATGAGCACTGGTCAACATCAGAATGTCACGCTCACCAGCCACCATCGCGCGGATATTCTCTTCTAGAGGTCCGACGTCTTCGGGCAACTCCCATCGGTAGACTCGAAGCGGGATCACCTCAGCGCCGCGAGCCTCTAAGCCTGCCAGCAAACTGCTGTTGGTGATGCCGTACTCTTGCACGCCGACCTTTTGGTTGACGACTTGTACGTTTTCATCGATGGTCTTCAGCAGTTCCCGCCAAGTATTCGGTTCCGGAACAGCGATGGTCGGTTTGAGTCCAACGGCGCGCATGGCAGCCGCTGGCTTGGGGCCGCGAACGATTGTGGTGATATCGCTGAGCGCGTCGAGCAAGCGTTGCTTGTCGATCGATTTCTCAATCGCCGACAGAAAGTGACCAAAGCCGACGCCGGTCAAAAAGATGACGATGTTAATTTCGCCAGTCAGAATGCGATAAGCGAAATCAATGGCTTCGCGATTCTCCTCTAGCGGAATCTCGCGCATGCTGGGGCTAACAAAAGGACGACCGCCAAAACTGGCAATCATCCGATGCATCTCGTCTTTGCGGCGACTCTCCAACGAGGCAACGGCCAAGCCAGAAAAATTGCGAACTTCTTTGCTACTCAATGGCGGACTTTCTTAACCTGAATCGCCAATCGAGCCAACAAAAATGGAGAAACGAACGTCGGAAGTATGTCGTTAGTAAAGCCTGGCGATTATGGATTTGGGTCTGGCACAGGGGTCAGACTTGGCTCAGGCTTTGATTCTACGTTGGAATGCCGAGCGGTCCAGGCACGAATCGCTTGATCACGGGACTCCTGGTCGGATTCTGGCACCGCAACGGCCGACCGCCAGCCCGACTGGAACCTTTCAGCCACGTAGTTTGGGAAAATCTCTTTGGGATTTTCTTTCGCAAGTACCATAGAAACGGCTACGGCAAGGTCATTGACGCGGACCAGTTTTTGAACCGGCGAAGGCTCGTTGGCCCCCGTTGGCCGAAGTCCAGGCGGCAGGGCGAGTGATTCGGTGATCGAGCCGTCGTCGCCCGCTAGATCCAAGTATTTGTGAATTACCGTAGCGTCATCAGCCAACTTAGTCAGAATGGCTACATCCTCTGGCTTGCCAAACTTGCTCAAACAAATGATCGCTTGCTCCCGCGTAAACGGATCGAAGCTCTTCGAAATATGCCGCCGCGCGATCGGAAGTACCGTGGAAATGTTCATGAAGTAGGAAAGCCCCATGACTTCCATGGCCATCGAATCGGGTGACTTGGGAACCCATTGCGACATCAACTGTAGCAAGCAGGGCTTGAACCCTGGGCGATTGAAATAGCCGGAGAAGCCAAGTTGAGAGCTGGAACGAATCAGCTCGCTAACTTCCATCGAGGCTTTGTCATTGACGAAAGCAACAGCCAGCATCAGCCCGATGCTGTCACCAACTCCTGAGTCTGCCATGTGCTGGAAGTCATCGAGCAGTCGATTGGCTTGCACCGATGCGTGAACCGAAAGCTCCGATTCCAACAGCGCCGAACTTTTGCCCGACTGGCGCACTTGATAGATGGTTTCAATTTGATTGGCAATCGTCGGTTGGCTGCGAACAAACTCAAGAAATAGAATCTTCGCGAACCGCGTTTCACCCACGATCTCGCGATAGGCATTCCACGCTGGAAGTCCATACGATTTCGTTGCGTCTGAATCTGCCAAAAATAACTTCGATGTGCGAATCAGACTTCGCTCTTCAAGCACCTTGATAATCGAAGTCACCCGTCCACTTGCTTCAAGTGAAAGATCGATAGAAGGTTGCTTGAGCGATTGAATCGCAGCAGGGCCCATTCGCATGATCTTAGCACTGGCTCGCTCGCGGACTTCGAATTCGTCGCTGTTCAATTGACTCAGCAACTGCTCGATACTCTCGTTCTCCTGAGCGCGAGCGTGATCCTCCGTTCCGATATTCTCCTGCGCATTTATGGCGACCGGAAAACAACAGAGCATTAATGCAAGAGCGGCGAGCTTAGTTGTGAATTGACTGAGCATATGGCGGGCAGTCGAGGGCTTGGTAAGGTTGATTGGACGGCCAAGTCGGCAATCATCCATTGTAATGAAACACTTCCACAGGTCGCCTCCAACTTGACCAACATTTCTGGGAATTAGTTAACGAAGTGGCTTGAGCGACCCGTACGATCGATACTTTTCCAACTCCACTTCGAATTGCTAGCTTTTCAGAGCAGCTCGTGCTGGAGTTCCATCGCTACCGCAGTGACGTTCATAACTCGAAGCGTTAGTTTTGAAGTTGCGATTTCAGGCGCGAAGTGCCGACATATCCTATGCCGGGGCTGGCAAGCCCCGGTTTTGAGGCCGCTG
>CAYWNG010000221.1:0-9381 GCA_964458685.1 uncultured Pirellulaceae bacterium | reverse complement strand
AAACTGTGCGCATGCGAAAGACCCTCGGCGATCTGCTTTACGAAACGTTGAGCCCGATCGGCGGTTAGCGGTTGTTCTTGCTCGAGCAATGTTCGGAGCGATCGTCCCTCCAGCAGTGGCATAACAAGGTATGGTGTCTGACTCAAGTGTCCCAGCTCAAGCACAGGCATGATTCTGTCGCTGCACATTCTCGCAACTTCACGTGCCTCGCGAGCAAAACGACTGCGAACTTCTAAGCTCGTCCCTTTATCGGGCTGCAAGAGTTTGATGCAAACCTCGCGGTCCATAACAGTGTCGATGGCCCGAAAGACCCAGCTTGAGCTTCCGACTCCGATCAGCTCGACAATCCTATAACGACCAATCGCGCCGAGATCTTCAGGATGATTGGATGCCTCCAAGACTTCTCGAATTCGCTTCGAACGTTCGGAGTTGTCCGGGAACATTTGCGAAATGCCTCGTGGAACATCGCAATCAGAGGGCGCAATTTGGCCAGAATCGTTGGGTTGTTGGAGCGCGGCAATGATCGGATCGTTGTTGTCGATAAGCGTATCGTCAACGATGGGAGTATTTCCAGAAAGAAGAGCTTCGCAGGTGCGTTGCTCGGTTTCCGAGGCGGTGCCGTTGAGGAATCTTTGAAGAGTTTCGTTGTTCATTTCGGAAATTCATTTGAGAGCCGATGGGATACCTCAATGAGAACGCCCCACAAACCCTAATCCTGTCTCTCGAAATTCACAAAAAAGCAAAAATCGACGAGAAAGAAGGAAATTGCCCTCTACTCCCATAGCCCGTCTAGTTCTTGCCTGAGTCGTTTGAGGACGCGACCACGAGCGAGATAAACTGCGTTTTCTGTGATTCCTAACTCCCCAGCCACCTCAGCCGCGCTACGCCCATGGGCAACATGCTCCCAAACCGCTCGACAAGTTACCTCGGAAAAAGAGTTCGACATTAACCGCAGGGCGTTTTGAGCAAGTATCGTGCGGTACTCCTGCTCAGAAATCCACTGGGCTGGATTTTCTAAAGTTGATTCCAACGCTTCAAGCTGAGAATTTAGCTCAAGCTTCTTTTGACGACGTAGATAATCTAGAGCTTTGTTGGTGGCAATCGTTCGCAGCCAAGCTCGAAAGCTACCGGGGCGCTGGCGGAGAAAATCGGAGACCTTTTCGACGAGCAGCAGCAGAATATCTTGAACAAGATCCTCCGTTTGATTGGCTTCCAGCGACAGGCGGCCAACCCAACGCCGTATCAAGGGGGCGTAGAGATGAACCAAGCGACTCCACGCCTCCGAATCATGTGGCGATCTTAGCCTAAGGAGCAGACTGGAATGCGTTGATACCATTGCTTGTGCCTAATGCTGTTGATTTCTTAGAGCATCAATACTACTTGGTAGTCATCCCATTCAACAGGGTTCTGGTCGGACTGGTTTTCTAGATTTGGGAATAACTTCTTGATGATTAGTTCTATCAGACCATTAAGGTTGCTAGTTTATCCGAAGCATTCCCGCCAGTCAGTCGCCCGAGGTCGCTGATGTAAGCCCTTAATTCCAGAATCTATGCGGACTCCAGCGTCGCGCGAGGTGTTTGTTACTAAGAAATCCGGGCGATGTGCGATCAGAGTTTTCTGGAAAAAGATTTCCTGTTGAACTCAAGGTTTAGCGATTGGGCAGAGAGTTAGGCTATTTGGCAATCACGAGAGTGATACCAATTGTGGCAAAGAGCGTTCCAATCAGGACAAACGGCATCGAGCCAATAGTGCTTTCCCCAAACGTGATCAGGGCAGTTGGGATGGCAAAGAAATCTGTTGGGTCCATTTGCGAACCGGCCAGGTACGCAAAAGCAAGTGCTACAACTGCGAAAAGAAAGCAGAAGCTTCCGATAAAGATCGATCCAATACTTGGCCCTGAGCCTGTAGGTAGCTGTAGTTGGACTTTTTTGACTGGCAATCGCTCGTGGATTCTGTTTTCGGAATAGTTGGTCGAGGTTAGTTCGTTTTGAGTTGGTTGCATTTGGAAATCTCCCCTGAAAGTCTTGGTATCGGAGTCGTTTTGGTAGCTCTCTAGATTTCAGAATCGCATTCCCAATGCGCGACGGAAGGAAAAAACAACGAAAATCTCTGGGGCGATAAGCTCTTTTTGGGGCAACTTAGCCAAAACCTAGCGTATCCGTGGGCAAAATGCCAAGAAGCTGGCTTCACTAAGCGTCTACGAATAAAGCCATTACTGATGCTTGAACGAAGCCGAATAACTACAGCAAGCGCTTGATTCCCTTGGAAGCGTAATTGGGAAGCGGATGAATTTCGGGGTTGAGCGCATGTGCGAGAAGCTCAAGACTATCGACCAAACGTGGGCCCGGTCGGTTGAAGTAGGTCGAGCCATCCACGATGTAGACTCGTTTGTTTTGAACGCATGGCAACGACGACCACTCGGCGCGCGATTCCAGCAACGGAACATCGTGCAAGGTTCTTTCGATATCGAATCCGCAGCATGAGATCAGCAGGAGTTCTGGCGAGGCCTCGACAAGTTCTTGCCAAGAAATCGTTTTCGAACGCTTGCCGACTTTGCCGATCATCTCCTCCCCACCAGCCAGCTCTACCAATTCGGGATTCCAATGACCCGCACAAAACAGCGGATCGATCCACTCTAGAATCAAAGTTCTGGGGCGAGATTTCAGATTTTGGTTCCTAGCGACGATGGAATTGACTCGATGCTGAAGACTAGACACACATTCCTCACCTCGATCGGGACAGTTTGCCGCATGAGCTACCTGACGAATGGATAGGTAAAGGTCGCTGAGTGTGAGAGGTTCGAGGTTCAGAATCTTTGGACAGCTCTTCAAGTTGGCTACGGCTCGCTGCACCTCCGACTCAGCCACTGCACAAACTTCGCAAAGAGTTTGCGTGACGATCAATTCGGGCTCTAGCGATTCAAGCAATTTTTCGTCCAGAGCATAGAGCGATCGCTGGCCGGCTAACTGTTCACGAACTGCTTGGTCGATTTCCGCGCTTGTAGCAGAGGCGGGAATCTTGTTTTGAGTCACATGTGGTAGCTCACGAACACCTGTTGGAAAATTGCATTCGTGAGTGACCCCAACCAATCTATCGCGTAGGCCTAACTCACAGATGATCTCTGTCGCGCTGGGAAGTAAGGAAACAATTCGCATTTCTGACTATTTTCTTTCTTTCGAGGATTTCCAGAACTACCGATGGGCCGCTTGAGTTCGCCCAGTCTACGACAAACCTGGGAATCGCTCGCTACAACTGCTTGAAACTGGCTAAGATATTAGGATCGAATCTCTCCAAAACTAAAAGGGTGCAAGATGAGTACCGCCCGAAAAGTTGACCAGTTAATGACCTTGGCCCAATACGAAGAATGGGAAAAGCGGCAAACTGTTCGCCATGAGTTTTATCAAGGTGAAGTTTTTTCCCAAGCAGGTGGTACGAGACGGCACAGCCAGATAGGTCTCAATGCTGCTGGAGCAATTCGTGCACTTCTAAGAGGTCGCGACTGCATTGCTCACGGCAGTGACATGCGAATCTCCATCGAGGCTACCGGCTATCAGGCCTATCCGGATGTTTCGGTAGTATGTCCACCCATCGAAGGTTCATCGGACGATGTCATTTCCAACCCGGTATTGTTAGTAGAGGTTTTTTCGCCATCCACCGCAGACTTTGATCGCGGTGGCAAGTTTGGACACTATCGCCAGATACTGTCACTCCAAGAGTATCTAGTTTTTGGGCAGGACGAGCCGCGAGTGGAACAGCACACTCGGACGGCGGAAGGAAATTGGTTGCTTCGTGAACTAGCAGGCTTGGATGCTGTACTTTTTCTCTACAGCCTGGAAGTAAACCTTCCGCTACGCGAAGTTTACGACAAAGTCGATTTCAACGGGTAGCAGAACTGGGCCTCTCGACGCTTCTCGCGGATCTCACTGAAACGACAGCCAGCGCACGAATCAACGCGAATCATTCGCTTCAGCCAAAAATACCTCCCAAACGCATCTTTGGGCTACAATAAATCTCTGTTCCAACGCGACTTTACTCCTAAATCGAGTTCATGCTGATGAGCCTCGCAAAACAAAACCTTCCCTGTTACACGATCGAGGACTATCGTCAGTGGCAAGGTGACTGGGAATTGTGGGATGGAGTTGCCATTGCCATGACACCAAGTCCTTTCGGAAAGCATCAAAAAGTTCTTTTCGATCTCGCCGCCGAAATACGAAGCGCAATCAGAACTGCTGGATGTACGGCAGAGGTATTGGGCGAATTGGACTGGATTATCAATTTAAACACGGTAGTGAGGCCAGACTTGATTGTGCTCTGCGACCAAGTCCCCGAGCAGCATCTGACAAGTCCGCCAGATTTGATCGCCGAGATTCTGTCACCGTCGACTCTGTCAAATGACTTGGGCTACAAAAAAGAGCTTTATCGAATATCGGGAGTAAAGACTTATCTTGTCATTGACCCTGACGGCCCACGCATCACTCAGTGGCAGCTCGACGACACTGGCAATTATTCTACAGCTGATTTTGCCGATGAACTTGTGCTCACCATTTGCGAAGATTGCCAAGTAGCGATTGAAACTTGCAGATTTCTCTAACTTTCGGATTTTGCAAAACGTCCTCCATAACCTTTGCAACGGCTCTATTGGTAGTCGGTGTCAGTAGGCGCTTAGCTTTTGCCATTGATCTGAATCAGCTCGGCATGGTGCAGGACGCGATCGAGTATGGCGGTCGCTGCTGGTACGTCGGCAATCAATTTGCCCCATACTTTTTTCCAACGATTCCAATCAAAGGTAGAAATGGTCGAATGGCAGTTGCCTAACCAAGAGCTTTGCTTAGATTTCTCATTGGAGCCAACAGTGCAAGAACCCCAAGGCTCGCGGATAAGCACTCTCGAATGATTCGCTGCCCGGAATCGATCGATGAGTGAACAGTATTGATCTCCAAGAATTCAGATGTTGCTTCTAACCAGACAAGTAAAAGCAGGACTGCGACAATCGCCGCGACCGTTTGAAAACGCAAATCCCGTCGACTGAGCCAGACACAAAAGACGGCAAGCGAGGAGGAAAGCAATAGGTAACGAACATCTCCAAGGCTTAACTTCCAGGAAGCGGTGGCAGCAAATGGGCTAAGAAGCGAGATGGAAAGTCGCACAGATATCGTCAGGAAGGTTATCTCGATTATGTTGAACTGAAAACTCTTGCTTTCCAGATTGACCGAATGCTGTTTAGATGCCGATTGGCTAGGACTTTTTGAAATCCTTGCGACAAGCGACATTAACAACATGGCCCAAACTGACTGAACGCAGAGTCGCTCAAATCGAAGCCAAACAAACTCACTTCGGTCAAAGTCCACAGCTTTTGAAAGTAGAGCGAGCAAGATCGAGGCGGCAAAAATCAGGAATGAAATCCTGAACAAATGTCGATTCCTGATTCTACTGAATAACCACAACAATGCGACAGAGCCAGCAAGCAAGACACCGTCAAGGTGTGACTGCAGGGGGCGATCAGGATCGAACCATGTACCAACTTTGCTGATTCGAACCAGAATTTCTAGCACTATCAAAATCCAGAAACTGAAGTTGATAGTTATGATGAAGGGGCGCAAAGGCGGTGAATCTTGTCTGGGCCAATTCCAAACGCACCACCACGCATACGCACCTGCAAAAAGCATCCAACTCCAAAACACGGTTTGCCGATATGGCCTAATTTGGTTTAGTAGCTTTCCTGTTTTCGGATCGTAGGCGTCCACGCCGAAGGGTTTGACGACCACTCCGAGAAGGTCTCCACTTATGGGAAGAACACCGCGGAAGTCACCAACAGAAAAGCTGACTTTCTTGGGATCTATTGAATCTCCTATCGCAATAGTTTCCAACACACTTTCGCCCGCTTGATAAACGGCTCGGTCACCTACGACTCCGCAAAATCGTGATTTTGGATTAGGATTCCTCAGCCATTGTCGGCGCTCAACATCGAAAACTTCATTCTCCAATAGCTCCGAGGGAACTACATACGTTCGTCCCCATAGTTTCGCGTACCATACTTCGACGCTGGGAAGAGCGATTGACTGAATCACTGCTCCAGTTGTCCGATCGCAAAACTCTATCCGTTTCTCATTTTCATCTAGACAGGCAACCGATTGATGGTCCAGCCGTATCGGGAAGCCAGGGACCTGTGTTTCTCGAATCAAAACAAGTTGGTTGGCGCGCATTTCAAAGAGATTGCTCGGAAGATGCGGTCGCGAAGTAGATATCGGGCGAGCCGGGATAGGATAAGAAAATCCCTTTTCCATTGAGCTGTACTGATGTAGCTTGTGGCGCTAGCTGTGGATCAGAGCAGTGAATCCAATGCAAAGTACCACTATCGAAGTAGAACAAAAAGCCTCCTGGCATCAGATCAACTGGCCGCTTGAACTCAAAACTCCTTTCGTACGGCGGAGTGTCGGAATGACACACAATCCTATACTGATATCGGTCGTTCATTCGGAGATTATCGGTTGTGTCGTCAATGAGTTGCCATTGGTCGATTCGTTTTGAGTTGAGCGAAGCCTGTATGTGGCAACCATCGGATCTCGTAGTTCTGCCTGTTTCAAAATTCACAGATAGATAGCGCGATCCATGATCCGATCGCTCGTTGAACAAGATGGCTCGCGCGAAGAAATCAGCTTCATACGAGGTTATGCGCCCTGGGGTAGAAGTTCCGAGAAGAAATGCGAACAAGGCTATTGGTACTAGTAATGCAACTAATACCAGTTTGAGCTTCAGGTTGAACGATAAAATTGCCATAGATTCTTGGAGGCAAAGCTTGTTGGGACTCGCGATCACTCGAAATCGGCCTTGGCATTTCGCAACCACGCTATTGCGATAGCTGCCTATCTGCGATTCTGACCTGGGGTCTAGCACTTACCAATCTTCTGAATCGCCTCATTAACCCGACAGTTCCAGAATCTATACTGTGGATGAGTTGGCCAACGATTTTGCTTCATTAATTTGCGAAGATTGCAAATTGACTCGCCGATTTTCCTAACGGACTTTGGATTCCACTGTCGAGGTTTATTCGTTTTGCGTGGGTTGCGTTTCGAGAATACCCGCGGAGTCTCGCACCAGATTCTTGTTTGGTGCCTCTCTAGATTTCTGAATCGCAGTTCCAATGTGCGGCGAATGGGAAAAACAATTAAAATCTTCGGGCAGATAAGCTCTCTTTGGGCAACTTTTGCTAGTCTTCGCCGCGTCACCCAAATTCTGGTCAGATCTCTAGCAGGTAGGATACAATTGCTGAGTAGCAAAATTGCTCGTGGAAATCAGTTCAGGTCCGAAAGGGTGCGGCATGAGTACTGTCAGAAAACTTGACCAAGCAATGACATTGGCTCAGTACGTAGAATGGGAACGGCAGCAAACCGTTCGTCACGAATTCTATCGCGGTGAAGTTTTTTCTCAGGCTGGCGGAACAAGACGACATAGTCAAATAGGAAGTAGTACACTTCGACTCATCGGGAACGTATTGGTTGGACGCGACTGTATCGCACACGGGAGCAACATGCGAATTTCAGTTGAGGCCACCGGTTACCAAGCTTATCCGGATGTCTCGGTTGTTTGCCCGCCCGTCGAAGGCGCTTCGGAAGATGTTATCTCGAATCCAGTTCTTCTGGTCGAGGTTTTGTCGCCGTCGACAGCCGATTTTGATCGAGGCGGAAAATTTGGTCACTATCGTCAGATCCCGTCGCTCAAGGAATACTTGGTATTCTGGCAAGATGAGCCTCGCGTGGAACAGCACACTCGGACGGCGGAAGGAAATTGGCTTCTTCGCGAGTTTGCCGGTCTGGATGCGGTTCTTTATCTTTCCAGTCTCGACGCAAACCTTTCGCTTCGCGACGTTTACGACAAAGTCGATTTCAACGGTTAGCAATCCTAACTGTTCGTTGCCAATGAAGGACCGGGAGTTTTCACTCGTCAACCTAACGACTCGGGAAGCGTAACTCGAAGAACCCGATTTCCAAACTACCGCGCGCTTGCGTCAATCTCTATCAATGAATAGGTTTGGTCTCCGACTTTCTTATCGGAAATTGTCACGACCAACTGACAATCTGGGAGTGTTCGGCCCATGACATTCGCGACACTTCCTATTCGCAAATGAAATTCTTCGAATGAAAGTTCCGAACCTCTGGGAATTCGATCAAGCAAAAGATCTAGTGATTCATCAATAGCACGCTGTAGCCGCGGTTCGCTACGCCGATCCACATTGGAAAACCCCTCTATCTGATGACGTTTACGACCGGTTGTGTCAACAACCTTAAAGCCGAGCGTCCTTTCCCGCTCCTGAAGAGTCAAACGGTCGTCGTGAACAATTACTTTTGGATCCTCGCGATTAGGTAGCAGCTTTTCCGGATTCAACATGCTGTGCATCACCTCTTCAACTTGCGGGTGAGGCAGTGCGCGATTTAAAAAAGTGCGAGGGTCAGCGCTGTTGACCTTGCCAGACCTAACACCCAAGTGAAAGTTGCGAAAATCGGCCTGTACCAAATCACCTTCGAACTCATCAACATGATAGGCATCAATCAATAACCACCGCTCAGGCTTTTTTCGAATGACGGAAAAATGATCAACAAGCTCAGCTCTAAAGACCACTTTCGGATAGTCTGATGGTTTGGAACGCGCCCATTTCTGATCTACGGTCTTCTTGATTTTTATCAAGACTTCGTCCAGAGTCGCGAAGTCAAGCTCAACGCCTACCACAACATCATTAACCGTCTCCGTAACTTCAGCGCAAATCGTTGGCATCGAATCTGAAATCAGGACCGTAGCTCCCATACCGAAACGATCCAAGCTCACCGTGTTGACAGTTTTTGCCGCAGTCGCGGTCCCATTCTTCCCGCCAGCCGTATCGATCGCTTTGAGACGAACAGAACTTATTCGCAACTCAATGTTGTTTTTCCAAAGGTTTTCGTGTTGGTCCCGACTAAGAAGAGAGCCGGGATCTAACTCCTTCAATCGCTTGCTCCTAAATGCTGATAATGCATCCGGGTTCCGAACATACTCATCTATAGACAAGTTTCTACCCTGAAATGCGATACGGCGATCTCCCTGTGGCAATACTTGCGCCAACCCAACACTTGAGAAAAGGACGTACAGAAGCGTAGATCTGAAAATGAGATGACGATACACAGCGATCATTCCATTGCTCCATAAAGCGTGTGGACTGAAATGATAACTCCAAACGCAAACGACAAAAAACCCTTGGTGAGTAAACCCACCAAGGGCATATTTGAAATTTGGTTGTGATAAGCTCTCGAAAGCAGACTTGCGTCTGCCAGGTTGTGCTCACGGATCGTTGGTTCATGTTACCAGAAGCCAACTAATTATCCTTAGAAAGGAGGTGATCCAGCCGCAGGT
>CAYWNG010000220.1:0-9386 GCA_964458685.1 uncultured Pirellulaceae bacterium | reverse complement strand
GTGAGTGAAGCCACTGTGCTGGGGGATTTGACATGGAGCGTAATACTTGACGGGCTGGAGAGGGGTTATTTGAGAATCATCCCTATATGGTTGATCCAAATCCTCGCACAATCTAGAGCCATACCACCCCTGTTACCCTCGATCAGCCAATACCCCTGACCAATTATGTCAGTTAGTTGAGTTGTTCCGGTTATACAATCTTTTAGCGACTGCAATGACACCCGCCAAAACTGATCGCAGGTAGGGTATTCCACAACCCGACCACATTGTTCCGGAGAGATGCCAAAGCAGATTGATTCGGGCGAGCCTGGGCCTAGCAACTGCACGCGGACTATCGTACAGCCGGAGGGATTTTCCAGCCAGCGAAATTGTCGAATTGCTTCCACAATTCGTTGGTCTTTGAGCGTCGGCAAAGGCGGTTTTGGCCAGCCAAAGTTCGCTTGAACGGCCCAATCGGAAAGTTTTGACAAAAGTTCGTAATTGACTTCTGGACAGATTAGATTGCAAGCGACACGAGATGCGTTTTGGCGATCAAAGCTTGGGTCGCTTTGGAAGTAGCTTTCATAGACCTGCATCTGCTCACGGAATTGCTCGGGGCTCGGCACTGTTAGACTTTGCGATGCGGGGCTCGGTACTGTAGGGCTCGGAACTGTAGGGCTGCTGGACAAAGCGGCCTCCACCGCGACTGCCGGACTCTTGGCAATGGACGTCGAAGCACGCTCAGAAGCGATCTCTCCCTCAGAAGCGATCTCTTTGGTACCGCGCTCGATGGCATCAACAATCGCTGACTGCATGACTTGGCAAGCAACAGGCTGAGGATTGGTCCAGTGCAGCACTAAAGGGTGTCCAACGGGCAAGTCCAGCTCCTTGGCGACTTGCTTCTCGATGGTTTGTACGATGCCTTCAGCCACCCAATCCACGCTGACCAAGTTCTTTCGATCGGAAGGATTGAGACCGAGCTGTTGTCGGAACCACTGACCGGCTTGGTCTGAAAAGCCAAACAGCTTGGCGTATTGCCAGCCGATTTGCAGTGGCGCATAAAATCCGTGGAAGGTCGAGGTGAAGTTGGTGAGCGAATCTCCGACCACAATACTCGGTCGATGAATGACCAATGGCTTGCCCACCATGTGGCTCATCACCAACTGCTCGGCCTGTATCTTACTTTTTTCGTAGTCGTTGCCCCCCTTAGAAGCCGAAGAGACCGGCGACTCCATCACCGCTTGACCGCTGCGGTGATCGCCAACGTAGGCCGTTGAAACATGATGAAAAGCGGCAATTGCATACTGTTTGCACATCTCCAACAGGTTTTGAGTTCCCGAAACGTTCGTCCTGTAGGGTTCGCCGCTGTGGCTGTCTTTTTGAAAACGAATGCTGGCCGCGCAATGAACCACGGACAAGAGTCGCTCGGAAAGCCACTGGTGATCCTCGGAAGAAACGCCGGTACTGCTCATCGAAGGACTGCTAGGCGAAGGGCCACTAGGCGAAGGGCTGCCAGACGAAGCGCTACCCGTCGGCGACTCAGCGAAATCCCAAGCGATGACGCGTGGGCGAGGCAACAGGCGACTCGATTCAAACGGTTGGAGCACCTGTTCGATCCTTCGCCGAACCGATTCAGCTTTAGATTCTGAAATGGCCGATGGTGTGGAAGGCCGAACAATTACCGCAACATCATGCCCAGCTTGCAACAGGCGTCGTAGAATAAAGCGCCCTAACAGTCCGGTTGCACCCGTCAATAATATGGCTGGACTGGACACTTTAGCTGTTGGGCTCGCTAGTGATTACATTGCTAATTGCTGGGGGTCGTGACGCTGAGCCCATTGTGCTTTGGATAGGTCGCTTGTCAATGAGCATCTTTCATGGTGAGCAAATCGACGGTAAACAAACTCCAAAACTCGATTCCCGTCGATACTGACTATCCTGGACTATCATCCACGCCAAACCTCTGATCCCCTCTAAGCCAATGATTCCACAAGAAAAGCCCGATATCGAAGACTTGATCGACCGCGCCAAGCAGGGCAACGCTGAAGCATTGGGGGATCTACTAGCCTGCTATCGGCAGTACTTGATATTCTTGGC
The DNA here is from genome assembly GCA_964458685.1 of uncultured Pirellulaceae bacterium. Lineage (GTDB taxonomy): Bacteria > Planctomycetota > Planctomycetia > Pirellulales > Pirellulaceae > Aureliella. Next base: position 7,310 of record CAYWNG010000220.1, on the reverse strand, counting down.
AAGGTCGCAGGCTCAGGACAATTTGCAAGCCAAACTGGACGCCTCGGACATCGCGCAGGAGGTCTGCCTGCACGCTCATCAAGGAATTGGACAATTTCGAGGGACATCGTCGACCGAGTTTGCCGGCTGGCTTCGTGGCGTCTTGGGACACGTCGTGGCTATGCAGTTGCGAAAGTACTTCGGGACTCAAAAACGCGACGCCCGACTGGAACAGAGCATCGACCAGCGTCTGGCTTCGGCCTCAGGCTTTCTGCATTCAGGACTTGCTGCGGACATTACTTCACCCAGCCAGAACTTTGCTCGAAATGAAGTGTTCCTACGTATGGCCTCTGCAATGGAGAGCCTACCAGAGGACTACCGGCAAGTGATCATGTATCGCCATTTGGACGCTTTACCGTTTTCAGAGATAGCCAAGCGGATGGAGCGCTCCGTGGATAGTGTTGAAAAGCTCTGGGTACGAGGCTTGACCAAGCTGCGCCAAACGATGGGGGAAGGCTGATGCCAAATGACCTTTCTGATTCACAGATCGATCCAACGCTCGACCCCAACGAGAATGAAGTCATTCAGGCTGTGAAGCAGTACATGCAGTTGCTCGAATCTGGCAACGCACCATTGATCGATCAATTCGTCGCGCAGTACCCTCAGATCTCGGTCCCTCTACAAATTGCCCTCGAAGGCTTGGCGATGGTACATCATGGTGGCGATGGTCCGCTGATGCCAAGCCCGTTGATGCCAAGCCCTTCGAACGCAGATCATAAAGCCCATCAAACGATGGGTTTGCCCAGTGGGTTTCAACCTACTGACAAAGAGTTTACCGGCAAGCCGATCGGCGACTTTCAGATTGTTAGTGAAATTGGTCGCGGCGGAATGGGCGTTGTCTACGAGGCGATCCAATTGTCACTCAACCGTCGCGTGGCGTTGAAGGTACTTCCCTTTGCAAGCGGCTTGGACAAAGTTCGACTGCAACGATTCCGCAACGAAGCGCATGCAGCCGCGCAACTGCACCACACCAACATCGTTCCCGTTTATGCTGTTGGAAGCGAACGTGGAGTCCACTACTACGCGATGCAGCTTATCGATGGCAGCACGCTGGCTGAACTTATCGCGCGAATGCGATCCGCGCGGAAGAGCTCAGCCAATGAGCATCCAGGAAGTTCAAAACCCAAAACCGACTTGGCCGCAGATGCCGGAGCAAATAGCCCAGCCAGCAAAAGCAGTGCTCGCGCTGGCAATCCTTCGATTAAGGAGCTAGACGAGACTTTTCGCGCGGCTTCATCGACGATGATTCGCAGCAACTCGTCCAATACTCGCTATATCGAATCGATGGTCGAAATGACCGTGCAAGCGGCGGAGGCTCTACAACACGCGCATCAGTACGGCGTCATCCACCGTGACATTAAGCCTGGAAATTTGTTGATCGATCAAACCGGAAAGATCTGGGTCACCGACTTTGGATTGGCTCAAATTCAGCACGCTGACGCGCAATTAACTCGTTCTGGCGATCACATCGGAACGCTGCGATACATGAGCCCCGAACAAGCGATTGGCGATCGCGATGTCATGGATCATCGCTCGGACATCTACTCCTTAGGTGTGACACTTTACGAATTGCTCACGCTTGAACCAGCGATTCGCGGCGAGAACTATCGCGAGATGCTGAACCATGTCGCTGAGCAAGAACCGATTGCTCCACGTTTAGTTAATGCGTCGATACCGCAGGACCTGGATACGATCATTCGCAAGGCGATTTCGAAAGAGCCTTCACAACGCTATGCAACGGCACAAGCCTTGGCGGACGACTTGCAACGTTGGCTGGATAACAAGCCGATTTCTGCGAAACCGCCAACGGCATGGCAACGCCTAACCAAATGGCGCAAAAGAAATAGTATGCTGGTGAATATGGCCGCGGTGCTGATGGCCTTGATGTCCGTTGGCTTGCTTGCGACTACCTTGATTGTGCTTCGCCAACAAAGTGAAACTCAGGCAGCGCTCACTCGTGAGATTGAGCAGCGAAATCAGGCTCAACAGAATTTTCAACAAGCCCGAGCCGCTGTCGACACCTTCAGTCAGCTCAGCGAAAGCGAGCTAGCCTTTCGACCTGAAGTTCAAACACTGCGAAAGAAGATTCTTGAAACCTCACTTGAATTCTATCGCAGCTTTTTAGCTCAACACCAAGATGACTCGGCTGTTTCGCAAGAGTTGCAAACGGTCTCAGAGAAGGTCGAGCGAATCTTGGAAGATTTGAAACTGATCCAAGAGTCAGGTCTCTTGTTGATGCTCTCAGATTCACGAGTCTTGAACGACTTGAAGATTGACGAGACCACTGGAACTGAGTTGCGAGAGGTCATCGCCGAATACCAAAACCAGCAGAATCAGCAATTGGACTTCGGAGACTTACAATATGCAGCAGCATCCAGTGAATCGAGCATCCAGCGGATGCATCAGTTTGTCGGCGCGATGAAGACTCGACTCTCTGAAACACAGCTCAAACGGCTACAGCAGATTGCTTGGCAACTGGATATCCCCTTTACCTTTCTGTCCGACGAGATGGTTGAGCTAATAAAGATTACGCCAGCGCAGCGACAAGCCATCAGTCGCATCATTGCCGAACATCGCCCCGGCCCCGAGATGTTTCGCCAGGGTCGCGGTGGCGGGCCAGGTGGTGGCGGGCCTGGCAACGGAATGGATGGCGGCGGGCCAGGCAATGGAATGGTCGGAGGAGGGCGCGATGGCGGAATGGGAGCCAACAACCGCGGACCACAAACGAATAATCGCGATCCACATTTCGGCAAGGATCAAGATCAGCCACCTTTCGAGAGAATTGGGGAACGCCGTCCCAACGAGTACGGTGGACCTGATCGCGGCCAGCCTGATCGCGGCCAGCCTGATCGCGGCCAACCTGATCGTCGAAATGGCTTAGGCGAATTCAAGGGCCCGCCACTGGGTAAAGATGACTTCAGGGGGCATCGCGATCCAAGATTACAGCTCGTCAAACAGCAAACTGTGGATCACATTTTGAAGGAGGCCTTGAATGACTCACAGCGCGCACTATGGCACCAGCTTATAGGTCCTGCCTTTAAAGCCATTCCTTAATGTTTTGCAATATCTATTTGACGAATACTCAGCTAAATCCACTGCTTCGATAACGCTAATCGCTTGATGATACCCACCCTCTGTCAGTATGATATAGGGACGTTTTACGCAGCTTTATTGGCTGTCATGGTTCGATTGTTTCCCTAAAGGAGCCCTTAATGTCTTGTCGTTCGAATCGAATGAGAGGTTTTACTCTCGTCGAATTGCTAGTTGTGATTGCAATTATTGGAATTTTGGTTGGATTGTTGTTGCCTGCTGTTCAAGCCGCTCGTGAAGCCGCTCGACGCATGCAATGTTCGAACTCGGTGAAGCAACTTTCGTTGGCATTGCACAACTATGAAAGTACTTACAAGCGTTTCCCAGCTCGCAAGGGCGGAACGACGACACCTTACACCAACGCAGCGAGAAACTACAGCAATGCGGGTCGGTTAGCCGGCTTCATCGCTTTGCTCCCTTACACTGAACAAACTCCGATGTACGATGCTGTTCAAGCTGGCGACATGGCAGGCGTGACTGGATTCACCGGTGCTGGTGGACCAGCAGTGTTCCCAGGTGGACCAGCGCCTTGGCAAGCATGGCCAGTTTGGAACGTATCACCTGGATTCCTGAGCTGCCCATCGGACGGAACTTGCTTCAACGCTCCGACCCGAACCAACCTGAACAACTATGCGTTCTCCGTTGGCGACGACTGCACAGGTATTCGCGATGGACAACAAGTTCGCGGCGTTTTCCCAGCGTTGATCGGTGTCAGAATCTCGGAAATCACCGACGGTACCAGTAACACGATCGTTTTCAGCGAGCGATTGAAGGCTGACTTCGGTCGCACCACAGTTGTTGCCAATCAAATCGAAATCAAGCTTGGTATCGCGACTGCAATTCCAGGCATGACCGCAGCGCCAGCCGTTTGTCGGACTACAGCGACAGGCACCTACTACACAGCAGGCCAAATTGTTAAGGGTCGTTTCGGATCATGGTGGACCGATGGACAAGCTGAACGCGTGGCGTTCAACACCATTTTGTCACCAAATTCGCCTGGTTGCACTGATGACGCTGACGGCAATGCCGACTCGGTTAACATCGTGTTGCCACCAACCAGCCGTCATACTGGCGGTGTCAACGTCGGTCTAGCTGACGGTTCGGTTCGATTCATCAGCGACAGCATTGACACTGGAAACACGAACATCGGCCAGCCTGACTCGGGCGCTAGCAACTACGGTAGCTGGGGTGCCTTGGGGTCGAAGTCCGGTGGTGACATACCCAATATTGACTAACCTTCGATGTTAGTTCAAATTCTACTTCTGCAGAGTGCATGCGATTTTCGCGTGCACTCTTTTCTTTTATTCTTTTCCCAATGATGGAGGTTTCTGTGGGCTCAATTTCTAAGCTAAGCACATTGGTTTTACTGGCGGTCCTCGCCACAGGTTGCGGTGGGGGAGCTAATTTCCCAAAGACTTACCCCGTATCGGGCAAGGTAACGGTTGGCGACAAGCCAATTGAAGGCGCCATGGTGACGTTTCAACTGGAAAGCGGAAAAGAGAACGCGATCGGAACCACTGACAAGAATGGTGAATACACTCTCAGCATGTTCCAACCTGGCGATGGTGCAGTCCCTGGTCAGTACAGAATTGCGGTGAGCAAGCTTCCGCCAGGTACAACTTCTGCTGCCGGGACTCCTCCTCCTGGTCAAATTGGAAGCGCCGATTTGCCTGCAGACTATGCTCCGCCACCGGACACATCAAAGGGCGGTGGATCAACCGGACCGAAGAGCGAGATCCCTGCTAAGTACAGCAACGATCAAACCTCTGGTTTGCGAGCAACTGTAATCGCAGGCAAAAACGACATTCCCCTACCACTCAAGCCGTAGACCTGAGCCCTGCGTGGTGAAGTAACCTTGAGTTCATCGGAGCACATTGCCATGGTTGATACTGACAGCCCTCTAGCATCCATCAATGCAGATCGATCTTGGCAACCTTCGATTTTGCTCTCTTTGATTGCGGCGTTGCTGGGTGGAGTCGTAGGGTTTCTGATCCTCTACAAACTTCACCCATACTTCCCGCGACCTGAGCTGCCCGACATGCCTCAGTATCCATCAGAGGAGCTTCGGGCTCTTTATCGCGATGCTGAGCTGAAGTTTCACTCTCAAAACGGCGCATTCGATTGCGCGATCCTCGGCGGCTGCCTTGGGCTGCTGCTCGGACTAATTACTGGCCGTAAGCGATTGCTCTCTGCGTTGGCTGGTACATTGCTTGGTGCGATTGCTGGGGGAGTGGCTGGGGTTGGCATTGGCTACAAGGTTGCGACGGACATTAACAGCAGTACCCAACAAACCCTTTTGTTGAGCAGCCTTTACCACTTCGCGATCTGGGCCGCACTTGGAACTTTCGTTTTCGCCGCGCTCGCGATTGTCAACGACCTGAAGCAGATGGGCAGTGTCATCATCTCTGGAGTCCTCGCGGGCATCCTGGCGTCCTTGGCCTATAACGTAGCATCCAGCATCTTGTTTCCGACTGCCAACCTCTCCTTAATCACGCCAGGACCTAGTTCACAACGAGTTATTTGGTTTGCCAGCGGGTGCCTTGGCCTAGGGCTATGCTTGGGACTTGGATTCCGAAAATCCGATGCTTCGCCTCGCTCGTAGAATCGCATAACAACCCAAGTCTCTTGAGCTGGGGCCGACCCGCTTCTTTACAGGCTCCATCGTGCTCCATCCCCACTTGGCTGCCTAGTCCAACAGTACTTACTGGCAGCCAGGTACTGCCATCTAGCAACCATTCTGGCTGTTTTCGCATTGTGCCGTTCCTCTCCCAATATGGCAAAAAAGTAACAAATTCTTCACTACATCCTGGCAAATCACTTGATCACTCCCCCGCAAAACCGATATGATACAGAGTCTTTCGGCATCCTTATTCGCCGATAACGCTGCCCGTTCATTCTTAAAGGAGCTTTTCATGTCTTATCGATCTCAAGGGACGCGGGGATTTACCCTCGTCGAATTGCTGGTGGTGATCGCCATCATCGGTATTTTGGTTGGGCTATTGTTGCCAGCGGTACAAGCCGCTCGCGAAGCTGCACGACGCATGCAGTGCTCGAATTCTATTAAGCAATTGTCATTGGCCCTGCACAATTACGAAAGCACATACAAGCGATTTCCAGCTCGACGAGCTGGAACGGCAACCCCACTTACTGATGCTCGCCGCAATCACACTAACGCGGGTCGCCTGTCAGCTTTCGTAGCGCTTTTGCCGTACACAGAACAGGCACCGATGTACGATCAAATCCAAGCTGGGGACCCAACCGGAACAATTACCGTGACCAACGCTGCTGGTGGCCCCACCGTGGTTCCTGGCGGTCCTGTTCCTTGGGCATCTTGGTCAGTATGGAATAGATCGCCCGGCTTCCTTGTCTGTCCATCAGACGGAACCTGCTTCAACGCACCCACACGAACCAACCTTAACAACTATGCATTTTCGGTTGGTGATGATTGCACTTCGATTGTGACTGCGATACAAGTTCGCGGATTGTTCCCTGCAACACGGGGCGTCTCGATTGCAGAAATCACCGACGGCACAAGTAACACCATTGCATTCAGTGAAAGGCTAAAGGCTGATTTTGGACTCACCAATGTTGTTGCGAACCAGATCGAAGTCAAGCTTGGTATTTCCACAAGCATCCCAAACATGACTGCCGCTCCAGCAGTATGTCGAACTACAGCTTCGGGACAGTACTACAATGCTTCTCAAATTGTTAAAGGTCGGTTTGGTTCTTGGTGGACCGATGGACAGGCTGAGCGAGTTGCGTTCAACACAATCCTGGCACCTAACTCACCTGGTTGTACTGATGATAACAACCCCAATGCTGACTCCGTGAACATTGTACTGCCACCGACAAGTCGTCACACTGGCGGTGTCAACTGCGGTCTTGCAGATGGATCAGTTAGGTTCGTAAGCGACAGTATTGACACAGGAAACACGAACATCGGTCAACCTGATGGGGGTGCCAGCAACTACGGAGCGTGGGGAGCTTTAGGATCGAAGTCTGGTGGAGACTTGTCGACCTCAGAATAGTCCCGTGAGCCAATTGCAATTGAACGTTAACTCAAGTTAACTCTGGAGTGCATGCGATTCTTCGCATGCACTCTTTTTTTGCACATGCTACAAGCGTTGCTCCTGTCACCGTCTGCCTGTAACTTTCTAACGTCATCACTGGTTGGAAACAAA
>CAYWNG010000219.1:0-9404 GCA_964458685.1 uncultured Pirellulaceae bacterium | reverse complement strand
CCATCACCATCACTCTCAAGCATGATGCCATTGGTGGACACAACATCGGTCGCTTTCGGCTCTCGACAACGAACTGGCCAGCCGACAACGTTAAGCTAGATGGCGTGTCAGTTGCGGAGTCTCTTCGTACAGCGATCATGACACCGAAAGCGGATCGAAGCAAGGAACAGCTCGACGAGATCGCCAAGTTCTACCGAGAGAACGCGGACGCAGAGGTCAAGCAAGCCGAACAGGTTGTAGCAGCAGCTAAGAAGGCCGTTGTTGACTTTGAAGCGAGCATCCCGACAGTGATGGTGATGAAGGAATTGCCTCAGCCTCGCCAAGCAGTTCTTCTCAAACGAGGACAGTACGATCAGCCCGGAGATAAGGTTGAGCGTGGTGTTCCCGCTGCCTTACCGCCTTTGCCCGAAGCAGCACCGGTCAATCGTTTAGGGCTCGCTCAATGGTTGGTATCACGCGAACATCCGCTGACCGCGCGCGTTTGGGTGAATCGAGCTTGGGAAAAGTTCTTCGGCGCTGGTCTGGTGCGGACAACTGAGAACCTTGGCTCGCAAGCGGAGTTCCCTTCGCATCCTGAGTTGCTGGATTGGTTAGCCGCTGAGTTTATGGAGCCGACGACCTTACCTACCGTCAATGGAAAGCCCGCAGCCAAATGGGATATGAAGGCGCTACAGAAGCAAATCATGATGAGTGCTACTTATCGTCAGAGTGCGCGAGTCACAACAGACTTAGATCCTGAGAATCGGCTGCTGAGTCGTGGTCCGCGAGTTCGCTTGTCTGCCGAGAACGCTCGCGATCAAGCGCTGGCGATCTCGGGATTGTTGGTGCCAAAGATCGGCGGCCCAAGTGTGCGCCCCTACATGCCAGAAGGCGTTTGGGATGAAACCAGCCGATACGGTGATCTGCGAGGCTACAAACCCGATGCAGGTGAGGGCCTCTATCGAAGAACGTTGTACACAATTTGGAAGCGGACAGCTCCACCGCCTTCGTTGATGCTCTTCGATGCACCGGCTCGTGAGGTTTGCACGGTGAAGAGGTCCAGAACGAATACTCCGCTGCAAGCACTGGCATTGCTCAATGAAGTGACCTATGTCGAGGCTGCGAGAAAACTTGGCGAACGGATGATGATCGAAGGCGGATCGACTGTTGAAGAAAGGCTCACCTACGGCTTTCGCTTGGCGACTTCACGCAGGCCCACAAGCGATGAGTTGAAAGTCCTGGCTATAGGGTTCAACGAAGATCTTGCAAGATTTCAGTCGAATCCGGAATCGACAAAGCAATACCTGAGCTTCGGAACCAGCCCTCGTTCCGAGGCAGTCAGCGCAAGCGAGCTTGCTGCATATTCGCTCACCGCCAACGTTCTGCTTAACCTTGATGAAGTAGTCACGCGGGAATGAGTCTTTCAGGCTTAGACTTCGTTTCATGACAATACAGATATACAACACTCTATGCGACCGAAGAAACAGATGACTCGTAACTTTCAAATCATCGACCGACTCAATCGCCGCACATTCCTACAAGCTTCGGCTTCTGGAATAGGATCGGCAGCGTTGGCTTGCGCGCTACAAGCAGATGCCGCGGCACAAACTACAGCGCAGCAAGCATCGCTTCATCATGCACCCAAAGCGAAGCGGATTATCTATCTGTTTCAATCAGGCGCGCCATCGCAGATGGATCTCTTCGACCCCAAGCCAGTCATGGCAGATAAACGTGGAACAGACTTGCCCGATTCGATTCGCATGGGGCAACGGCTAACGACGATGACTTCGGGTCAAGCAAAGTTTCCGGTGGCACCATCAATCTTCAAGTTCGCGCAGCATGGTGAGTCCGGGATGTGGATGAGTGAGATTCTGCCTCACATGTCCAAGATTGCCGATGAGTTCTGCATGATCCGCTCGCTTCACACCGAGGCGATCAACCATGATCCGGCCATTACCTTTTGTCAGACTGGATCGCAACTAGCGGGGCGTCCGAGTATTGGATCTTGGGCTAGTTATGGATTGGGAAGTGAAAACAAAGATCTTCCGGCTTACGTCGTGTTAACATCGTTTGGGTCAGGTCGTCCAGATGATCAGCCTCTTTACGATCGGCTCTGGGGATCGGGTTTTCTGCCGACGATGCATCAAGGAGTTAAGTTTCGCAATCAAGGAGATGCCGTACTTTATCTTTCCAACCCGCCTGGGATCGATGGTGCTACTCGACGCAGCACGCTCGATCGCCTCAAGCAACTCAACACGCAACATCTGGATACATTGCGAGATCCAGAGATTGAGACCCGGATTGCTCAATATGAAATGGCGTTTCGGATGCAGACCAGCGTACCCGAGCTACTCGACCTGAAGGATGAACCCAAGAGCGTGCTGGATATGTACGGGCCCGATGTCTCGCGGCCTGGGTCGTATGCTGCAAACTGTTTGTTGGCTCGGCGACTTGCCGAACGTGATGTTCGTTTTGTTCAGTTGTTCCACATGGGCTGGGATCATCACGGTGGGTTGCCCAACGCAATTAAAGGTCAGTGCCGCGACACCGATCAAGCAACGGCTGCGCTCATAACGGACTTGCGGCAACGAGGTTTGCTTGACGACACGCTGATCGTGTGGGGAGGCGAGTTTGGACGGACTATCTATTCACAAGGTGGAGTCACTGAGAGCGACTATGGACGCGACCATCATCCGCGATGTTTCACGATCTTGATGGCTGGAGCTGGAGTGAAGAAGGGACTCACCTACGGAGTAACGGACGATTTCTGCTACAACATTCTTGAGAATCCAGTTCACGTGCATGATCTCAACGCCACCATCCTGCACTTGATGGGCATCGATCATACACGACTAACCTATCGATATCAGGGCCGCGATTTCCGACTGACAGACATCCACGGCGAAGTTGTCCGCGATGTGCTAATTTCGTAGTGAGCAAGCTGGTTTTCGTAAAGCCCCTAGCAAGGTAGTCTCCTTCAAGCTTCCATAGTACCATGGTTTGGTAAGTTTGGTCCTATGCAATTACTGAGAGAAGGCTCATGAGCAACGCGCCGAAAACTGAGTTTGTATCTGTCGAAGACTACCTGCTTTTCGAGGAAAGTGCGCAAAGCCGAAGCGAGTACATTGATGGCTGGGTTCGTGCAATGTCAGGAGGAAGCGTTCGGCATAATCAGGTAAAGGTCAACTGTACTTACCATCTGATGCTTCAGTTAAAGGGCAGGCCTTGTCGCCCCTTTGATTCCGGTATGAAACTGCGAATTCGCGGACAAAGTAGCCGGTTCTATTATCCAGATTTGCAAGTAGTCTGTGAAAGTAACTCATCAACAGAACACTTTCAAGACTTGCCGGTATTGATCATCGAAGTTCTTTCCCCTAGCACTCGTCAGTATGACCTCGACGAAAAACTGAATGCCTATCTCCAAATCAACACTTTAGAATGTTACATCATCCTTGAGCAGCATACTCCTTCTGCTATTGTGCTTCGCCGAATGCCGCAAAGATTCTTGAGAGAAACTTACGATGGATTGGAAGCCGTGTTCAAGCTGCCATTTCTTGGTGTCACTCTCGAACTTCGCGATATCTATGACGGCGTGGAATTTTCCGCAACCTGTGTTCAAGAGCCAGACAGTGAATACGAGATTGCTTAATCCGCAAGCTGGATCAGTGCACCTTTTCAACAGGTTTAGGTAGTATTTGCCGCTAACTTAGTGGTAGCGAGTCATCGACTGGGATCTTCCGATAGAGGTTGGAGTAGTTGCTCTCTCAAATCCGATGGGCAGTCGGGGCTTGCCTTAACTTCGGGCCACAAATGCACTGGAGGAGATTGAACTAGCTTCTGGTTCAATCGAATCGCCTTGAAATCATCGTGTAAATGTTTGCGAGCTCCGCAAGAGAGCGCATCGCAACTTGTACGTATTCCGCGGCCACATTTCTTCCATGGGCAAGTGCGACCAATGTACTGGGAATTAGTATTCGCCAAGAAAACATCGGCACCTGCGTGATGAGCATTTAGATGCCCGCTCAACTGCCTACTAAGATTTGCTAGTGGCCCCAAATCACAATCATCCGTGACTGTTACCAATAAGCCGACATCCGTGGGAAACTCTTTGTCCTCAGTCAGAGGCCCAATCAACGCTATTCGTTCTACTCCAGCGATATCACGAGCGAATCGAACAAACCTTCGTACTTCAGCAAACATGATCTTTCGCAACTCTGGTAAGGGCTGCGACTCAAGTCCCTCTTCAGCATTCAGTGGTTGGACATTGATGCTGTTTAGCCACTCAATGATTGCTTCTCGTTGCCGATCTTGCTCAAAGTGATACCATTGCTGTTCAAGTCGGCGATCTGTTCCAACGGCTTCTCTAAAGTTGCGGAACGGCTTGTGCCTTGAAAGGGCTTCATTGAGCCGCTGTCGAATTCCATCATCCTCGATCGTGTCAGTAAAGTCCCGCATCCATTCAAAGCACTGGTGCGTCGCGAAGCGTGGAATCTCCTCGAAACGGTCTTTGTCTGCCGAGTGTAGGACCTGAATCGCATTGAATACGTGTGGCTTCATCCATTCGCTTACACTCTCGTATGCTACCGTGCCTTCAATATCCTCATCAGTACAATCCTCGCCCTTATGCGAACCTCCGAGCTCCTCTATGATGTCGTTTGCTGCATCGATGAGCTCACTATCCAATAGGACAACCCTTCCAGTTTGTGTATCCAGGTAGTTCGAGATCCGAAAGGCTACTCCAGGATCGCTTGCTGGGTCAAAGGCGAGTTCGAGGTGGGCCCATTCGATGTTGATTTTTTTCATGGCGACGATTTGGGGTGCGTTTTCGGAATCAAAAAGGTCAGGTTAGTGAGCCTTGCGGATGTGTTCAAAGGCAGTTGGGATTGTATTGTACAACTTGTCGGTGCTGGTCCTAGACGAGATAACCATGCCAGCAACTACTCGAAAACTACCTAAAACTATCTCGACTGAGTCTTGGTCGATCAAGAGCGCCATCAACTATACTGCTCTCGGAGTACAATCACGGTGGATTCTTCAATCGTGGGAGTAGGTGAATGACGGTGGACCTAGGGTGTTTTCGAAGGTTTTGTCCGAGCATAGTTGCGATACTACTATTGTTCGTACTTCAAGGCGCATCGTGGGCACCACAGTTGAACGATCGCTTCCAATCCGATTTGGACATGGCGAGTTTTGATCCCGATAAGTTCACCTTCGTTCGCATCATGTATGACAGTGTTGGCGGCAACGGTGAGGCTTGGTATCCGGGCGATCGAGGATGGATACCGCGTTGGGCAACGGATCACCCTGACGGTGCACGAAACTTGGTGTGGCGATTGAATCAGCTCACCACCATCAACGCTAATCAAGGGTCGCTGGTGCTTCGGCTGACAGACCCACGGCTCTTTGACTTCCCTTTCATCTTCATGAGCGATCCAGGCTGGCAAGAGCTTAGCCAAGAGGAGCGAGTCGCATTGCGGACCTATCTCGAACGAGGCGGGTTTCTTTGGGTCGATGATTTCTGGGGGCAAGCCGAGTGGGACAACTTAGAACGAAACACATTGACCGAAGCGAAAGGCTGGAAGTGGATCGATATTCCGCTCGATCATGAGATCCTGAAGACGGTCTACCCGATGAAGAGCTGTCCCCAAGTCACTGCCTATCAGTTCTATATTCGTAATGGCGTCTCCTACGATCCACCTGGGTTCCACAAGCTTCCCAACGGTGGAGTTGCCGATATGAAGCAAGTTCATTTTCGCGGCTTGATCGATCCCTCGGGTCGCCTAGCTGCAGTCGCAACACACAACACAGACATCGCCGATGGCTGGGAGCGTGAAGGCGAAAATCCAGAGTTCTTTCAGCGCTTCTCAATCAACGCTTACGCGCTAGCGATCAATATCATTACGTATGCGATGTCGCATTGAAGACGCTCGCAGCTCGATCTTTGAGGGGTAACATGGTGTCGTTCGAGACTTGGGAAGAAAGAGGAAGAATTCCACTAACTAGGAAGCTTCACTGGTTCCATCTTCGGCAAAATCACGTTCAGAATCAGCCAAGCAATGACATAGGCACTGCTTGCCCATAAGAACAGCGGAGCGTATCCAAAACGTGCGATGACAATTCCGGCGACCGGCGCTAAGATCATTCCGCCAATGCCTCCCGCAGTGCCTCCAAGTCCAGAGACCGAGGCTACCAAGTGCTTAGGAAATAGGTCCGAAGCTATCGGATAAATGTTGGCAGACCAGCCTTGATGCGCTGCGGTTGCTAGTGAGATCAATGCAACGGCTACGTATAGGTTGTGCGTCGTTGATGCGAAGTAAATCGGTAGGATACACACTGCACAGATCAGCAGAGTTGTTTTGCGGGCTGCGTTGAGCGACATGCCTTTCAGCATGAATCGGGTTGACAGCCATCCAAAAAAGATCGAGCCAAAATCGGAGACCAAATAGATCACCAAGAATGGTAGGCCAATCGTCTTGAGGTCCAGTTTCGTATCTAGGGCTGCGCTATCGTTAAAGAAAGTTGGCAGCCACGTTAGGTAAAACCACCAGATGGGATCGGCTAAAAACTTGGCAATCATCAGTGCCCACGTCTGTCGGTACTTGAGCAGACTAAACCACGACACCTTGGTTGTTGACTCGTTGGGATCGGAACCTACTTCGATAATCGCAAGCTCTTCGGTTGTAATTCTGGGGTGCTCCTTTGGGGATCGGTAGGCCCTCATCCAAACGATCAGCATCACGAATCCGAGCAACCCTGTGATAAAGAAGGACGCTCGCCATCCGAGGTAAAGTGTCAACAATGGGACAGCGAAGGCCGTGAGGATCACGCCGACATTGGTGCCAGCATTGAACAAACCAGTCGCAAGAGTTCGCTCATGCTTGGGGAACCACTCCGAAACAGCTTTTACAGAGCTAGGAAAAATGGACGCCTCCCCAAGTCCTAGCACAAACCTCGCACTCGATAGACTCTTCACTCCCATCGCAAAACTAGATACCACACCAGCAAGACTCCAAACAGTCATGCCAAGTGCTAAGCCAATTCGAGTACCCAGACGATCAATCACATATCCGATCGCCAGAAATCCCAAGGTGTATGCGGTCTTGAACGCCCAGTCGACATACCCCATAAGCTCCTTGAAACTCTTGACATCCTCTTCGCTCAATGCGTGGTCTGCAGGCAGCCCCAACATAGCTCGCCGAAACCCATCGTCAATCATCGTGAAGGAAAGCACGTTGCGATCGACATAGTTGATGACGGTTGCGAAAAAGAGTATGGCAACGATACGCCAGCGAAGTCCTTGGATTCCTGTTAGCACGTTTTCAGCCTAGCATTTGAAGAGATTGATCGCTGGCTCAATTCGATGATCGTGATTCACCAGCCCGCGGTACCCGAGTGGGCCGCCGCGACTTTTAGATTGAGGCGTTCCGTTTTACCATATTCGAATCTACTGCGGGTGAGCATGTAGCAGAAGCTATGAACAGTAGGGATAAAGAGTGCGAGGTGGCCGAAAAAATGCTCCCCAAAAAACATAATTCATCACGGATTACAGTAGGAACATTTGCTGGGGTCAGCGGCTGTTAAGCCGTCGTCCCGAGGAAGATATTCTTTGTGGGGACATTTGGTACAAACGAGGACGTGACGCTGAATCATCTCCGTCGGCAACCCACATGCTTCGCAGGCAAGGCCTCGTTCTGCGGAGGCAACTCCCCAGCCGGGCATCTGGCAGATCGGGCAATGCGTTGACAACTGCCGAGCCATCCGCTGGGCAGCCTCGCGTATGACATTCATTCGAGTCGGATTCATGTGAGCTCGCATGTCAGTCTCCACCCAGACTCTGCCATCGACCGACAGCTCTCGAGATTGTGTAAAGGCTTCGAATAGATCTGCTGAGCAATTGACTCCCTTGAAGATGACGGACTTCGTTGAAGCTTCGTTGGGAGAAACGATCAATCCATGTGAAGGAAACCCTGCGCTCGCAGCGAACTGCTCAAGCTCTTCAAAGTCCCCAATTGCCTGTGCGGCGAAGTTTGTCTTCGTGCTCAAATGCGTAATCAAAAGTTCGATGTCGTTCTTGAGATCACGAAAGTACAGTATCTCCAAATCGGCTGAGACACTGGGCATGGATGGGTGAGGTCCAAAGCTACCCTCGTTAGCAATCCCATAAGCGGACTTATTGTGCTCAAGTCCCCATAGGCATTTTCTTTTGACGCAGTCGATAGCTGTTCCGCTGCGTTGGACTTCGCCTGAGAAAGTGCCAAGAGAGTCGGTGTCTAATTCCAGCTCGGCAATCTCGGCCCCCAGCAGTTCTCGAAATGCCGGCGAGATTGCTATTGCCTTCTTGTGCTTCGAGGTGAGCAGCACAGTTTGTTGGTCGTAGATCGAGCGCTGCATTGTCGGAGTACCGCCAAATCACATTACGAAGCCAGAAGTTGTTTCATAACTTTTCCGTGGACGTCGGTCAAACGAAAATCGCGACCTTGATAGCGGTAGGTAAGTCGCTCGTGGTCAAAGCCCAGGCAATGGAGCAACGTGGCGTGTAGGTCATGGATGTGTATCGGGTCGGATACGATGTTATAGCCATAGTCATCGGTTTCTCCGATGACCGTTCCCGGCTTGATTCCACCGCCAGCCATCCACATGCTAAAGCAGCGTCCATGATGGTCACGGCCATAATCATCCTGTAATGATCCTTGGCTGTATACAGTCCTTCCAAATTCACCACCCCAGATAACGAGAGTATCGTTCAGTAGTCCACGTTGCTTGAGATCCATGACCAGCGCTGCTTGAGCTTGATCGATATCGCCGCATTGCTTAGGAATATTCGACGGAAGATTGCCGTGATTGTCCCAGCCACGATGGTAGAGTTGAACAAATCGCACTCCACGTTCAACCATGCGTCGGGCCATCAAACAGTTGGCCGCAAAGCTGCCAGGCGTCTTTACATCGGGGCCATACAGATCGAAGGTCGACTGCGGCTCATCGCTCAGGTCCGTCAGGCTGGGTACGGAAGCTTGCATCCGAAAGGCCATCTCGTACTGCGCGATGCGAGTTCCGATTTCAGGATCACCATCGCGAGCTTGTTGAAGTTGGTTCAATTGAGCCAAGCCGTCTAACATCGACCGACGCAACTGGCGATCTACGCCGCTGGGATCGTTTAAGTACAACACGGGGTCCGCACCGCTGCGGAACTTAACTCCTTGATGACTTGAGGGAAGAAAGCCACTGCCCCACAATCGATCGAGCAAGCCTTGATTCGCATCCTTGCCGGTGCCGTGCGAAATCATCACCACAAAAGCGGGAAGATCTTCAGCCTCGCTGCCCAATCCGTAGCTCAACCATGATCCCATCGACGGACGACCTGGCTGCTGCGAGCCGGTTTGCATAAACGTTATCGCTGGGTCATGATTGATCGCTTCGGTGTGCAT
>CAYWNG010000218.1:0-9411 GCA_964458685.1 uncultured Pirellulaceae bacterium | reverse complement strand
AACCGGAGCCTAACGGCTTGCGGCTAGTATTCCTAAGCGGGACGCTCTCTAACGCGTTTCGGCTGGTTTTCTAAGCCGGACAGTCTCGTAAGCCGGCGGGACGCCGGACGCCCGCGCACCAGGGTACGACGTGACAAGCACCCTACAGCAGTTCGTCCTCAAACCCTCGCTCGCGGAGTCGCTTGCGGAGGCGGCTGAGCTTGACTCGCAGAACATCTGGGTCCAACTCAAGAGCCTTAGCAACCTCAGCAGTGCTGTGTCCCTCCAATCGCATCGTGATCAACTGCTTCTCAATGTTATCCAACCCGGCTAGCCATTGAGCCAAGACTTCTTGCGTGGCCACGTCCGCTGGAACATCCGTTTGTGGTGTTTGCAGCGAGAGCATGGTGTCGACAAAATCGTCGCCTGCTTCATCCTGGCTCGATAGCCTTTGCTGACGTTTCAGATGTCGCCAATGCTTGGCGGCTTTGCGTCGAACGATGGTTACGGCCAGTCCAATCAGCTTTTCCGGCGACGAGATATCGAAGCGATTGGCCCGCAAACCGATCAGAAGGCTGCGATGGACCGACTGAACCAAATCAATGGTGTCCAAGTGTGGCCGCAGGGCGGGCCCAAGTCGATGACGAGCAACGATGCGCAATTCGGGCTCGTACTGGCTGACCAGCCGCTGCATAGCGGTTTCGTCGCCGCTACGGGCGGCGGCTAGGAGTAGATCAAAATCGTTTGAGTCGTCCATGGTTTCTGGCAATCGTCTTATAAAGGCTCGTGAGGCTTTTAGTATAATGTTTCCGGATCGATGCCTGTTAGCTGCTCAACCAACTCTAAGCACCAAATTTCATGATGGATTCTCAACGTCAGTCTGCCGACAAGGAACGCCTGCTTCGTCAGGCTCGTACTAAAGTCGAGCAATTGGTCGACCAGGGGCTCCAACATGCCGCAACGACCGTTCTTCAAGAGAACCCAACGCTTGCCGAAGATCAAGAATCGGCTATCGAGCTGATCTACACCGAGTTCCTTGCGCTCGAAGCCAATGATCGCTTGCCTGAAACTGAGTCATGGCTCAGCAACTTTCCGGCTCATCGTCAGCGCTTAGAGCGATTGCTCAAGCTGCACGACTTTATGTCGACCGAACAACCTGTCTCTCGCGCCGATACGCGAAGTGCATCGAGCGGCACAGATCGACAGACGGTCCAAGACGTTGCTCAACAGCCTTTCGCCAAGTATCAACTGCTCGAAGAGGTTGGTCGCGGAGGTATGGGGATCGTTTATCGAGCCATTCAAAGTGGTTTGGGGCGAGTCGTCGCCGTAAAGGTACTTCGCTCGATTGAAAATCATCCGAAAGTCCGCCAACGCTTTCAACAAGAGGCCGAGACGGTTGCCTCGCTACAGCATCCCAACATCGTGCAAGTCATCGAGATCTCGTTGGAGGCTGGCAAAGAGTTCCTCTCGATGGAACACTTGGGTGGCGGTTCGCTTGAGACTCGCATCGAAAACGAGAATTGGACCAACCACCAAAAGGCCTCGTTGGTGCAAACGTTGGCTCAAGCCGTGCATTACGCGCATCAGCGAGGAATCATCCATCGCGATCTTAAGCCGGCCAACATACTCTTCACCGCGGACCTCACGCCGAAGATTGTTGATTTTGGTCTGGCTAAACGACTTCAGGATGAAATGGGTACGACCCAGACTGGATCTGTTTTGGGCACGCCTTGTTACATGTCGCCCGAGCAAGCTGGCGGAGCTGAGGTTCCGGTTGGACCAGCCACCGATATCTATTCACTGGGCGTCATCCTCTATCAGATGCTCACTAAGAAATTGCCCTTCGAAGGTAAGACGGCACTAGAGACATTGCGATGGATCACAGAACGCGATTGCCTGCCGCCTTCCAAGATCGATCCCAAGGTGCCGCGAGATCTGGAGACTATCTGCTTGAAGTGTTTGGCCAAAGTACCCGCCGATCGATACTTGACGGCACAAGAGTTAGCCGATGACTTGGCGCGTTTTTTAGATCACTTACCCATTAAGGCTCGGCGAGCTGGCATCGTCGAACGAATGGTCCGCAAAGCGCGAAGGCATCCGCAAGTCACCGCGTTGGGCGTAACGATTGTGTTAGTTGGTGCCGGCGCTGCTGCTATCCTCTACCATCAACAGCAAACAGTAGATCAACTTTCACGCGAGAAAGCACAGCACGAACAGTCTGAATCGCAATTGCGTCAGCGAGCCACTCAAGCAGAAGGCGCGTACGAGGCAAGTTTACAGAAAGCTCGCGCTTCGGTGAAGGAATGGTCGCAGCTTGGTCTGCGATTGGACAACGAACCAGGCATGGACGGACTGCGAAGAAAAGCTTTTGAAGATGCGGTGGCCTATTACCATGAGTATCTTTCCCATAACAAAGGTGACGATGCCATTCGTATGGAAGCTGCGCTAGCCGCAATCCGCGCGGCTTACTTTCACACCGACTTGGGACTTTTTGAAACTGCTGAAACCGAACTTCGCACCGCGGATAACTGGTTGGATGCTTTGCCGGACGAGAAAAGCGTTAAGTGGAATCGAACCGACATTCAATTGCTACTGGCCAACATATTGCGTCGCGTGGATCGATGGGAAGAGTCCCAACAAGCCTATGAACTGGTGATTAACATCCTTGATGGACTGCTTGCCGCGGAACCGGACAACACCGGATACTTAATCCGACAGTCCAATGCGATGGTCAATCTGTGTGTTGTTTACAAGTACCAAAAGAAATGGGATGAGAGTCTACAAACCTATTTACAAGCTATCCGACTAAGCACCAAAGCCGCCGCCATTCGCACCAAGCAAGTCATCCCTGACATTCTTCGATCGACCGATAAAGTCGCCGTTAAAGAGGTGCCCTTGGAGCTTGCCAAGGTCACCGAATACCTCAAGGATCTTTGCGACAAACTTCAAGCGGAATCTCCGGCTGCGCTGACAGCACTTGCACGAGAAAACTATCTACCTGAGATCGCTTTGTGCTTGGACGATACCGGACAGGTCTTTGAATACCTCACACAAATTGTCGAAGCGGAGAGTTGTTATCGCGAGGCTGTGCGTTTGCGCGCTCTCTCTAAAGAGCTTGCCTTGGAGAATCGTCGCATCGAGCAATATTTGGCCAGAAGCGAAACGAACTTAGGCAAGTTGCTGTATTCCAACAATCGATTCCAAGAGGCTCACAACAGCCTGGGTGCTGCCAATCGCATCTACGCAAAGCTGGTCGAAGATTTTCCCGACCGCACCGAGTATCGGATGGAGTGGAGTCAGTGTTTGATGTCGCTCGCCAAATGTAACTTTGCCGAGCGAGAGTACAGCACAGCCTCGAAAGACGCAGGAAAGTCCGTCTCACTGCTTTCACAAATTCAGGCTCAACAGCCCAAGTCTGTGAGCCTCCGAGACAGCCTGATCAACTCAATCCTTTACTACTCGTACTGCTTGAGCAAAGCCAGTAGTCCCGCTCAGGCTCAGCAGGAGTATGAACGAGCCAGTCGGATGATCGTTGATCGACCTAGTCCCTGCAACAACTACTCTTGGCTGATCGCCCTGGATGATCGACCGACTGAACAAGAGTTGACGTTTGCCTTGAACCTATCAGAACTGGCGGTCAAGCTAGCGCCGCAATCCAACAACTACTGGAATACGCGTGCGCTCGTCCTAGCCCGAGCTGCCAAGTGGTCGGAGAGTCTAGAGGCGATCGACAAAGCCATGGAGCTCACCAGCGGCGGTTCGACATCCGACTGGTACATCAAAGCCATGGCCCTAGCCGGCCTTGGACAGATTGAGGAAGCTCAGCGTTGGTTCAGCAACGCTGAATCCATCCGCATCACTCAACGCCCCAACCACACCGAACTCCGCCGCCAATCCATCCTCGCCAGCGAACTGCTCCATCAAGAGAGTCCACCGTAATCGCATCGTAGTGGGTGGGACTGGCCAGAATTCCTTGTCGGGAGCTTGAAAACACTCTTGTTGCACAACATGCGTATTGTTAGATGTTATGGCAGCAATACTTTAGTTGATGGAATTACATATTTGCAAACACCTTAGTGCGAAAACAACTATGCTTATTGGGTGTCAGTGAAGATTGCCGGGGCTATCTTCACTGCTCCTGCCGTTTTTATAACGTATCGTGACCCCTACAATTATGGCAAAGCAGTTATCTGTTGACGAAGATTCGGGCAGAAATGAAGTGATCAATACAGCTTTAGGCAACCGCAGGAATCGACTGCAAAAGAAAATTTTCATTAGCTATCGACGCGAGGATTCGTCCGGTCATGTAGGACGACTTTACGATCGATTGGCGGGACGTTTCGGAAAGTCACGAGTGCTACGCGATATCGATTCAATTCCATTCGGTGCAGATTTTGAAAAATTGCTTGAAGGCCATCTGCACGAATCGTCTGTTTGCGTGGTGGTGATTGGCGACAAATGGATGTCTCTGCTTCGTGATCGACAAGCTACTCCACGAGACTATGTTCGATTCGAAGTTGGCAGAGCACTGAAGATGGACTGTCTGGTTATCCCGGTTTTGATTGGAAATGCCCAGATGCCCAAACAGGATGAACTTAAGGATTTCCCAGACATCCTTCCCATAACTCGGCGCAACGCGCTCACTATGCGAGAGGATATCAATTTTGAATCTGACTTCCTTCGCTTGTTGAATGCCATTGAACCAAGGTATTCGCCTAAGAGAAAAGCCCTGGCTGTTCTTTGGGGGTGCTTGCTCTTCATGCTCTTGGGAGGTGGGTATTACGCCATTACTACGCTGGTTTCGCCTGTCGAGGCTGCCTCTGAATACCACACAGAAGATGAAATTGGCAGTAGGGATCTGCCTATACCGACGGACAACGTTGAAAGGCGAATTCCCGATCTAGTCATTGGGGGCTTGCGATTCATCTGGATCGACCCCTCTGATGAAACACCTTTCTTTGATCAATCGAAATTCAAAGAACTTCGCCGCGAGTTGAATAATCTTGGAACCACAAAATCAGCGCAGACTGAGGGGTTCTATTTGCAGCGAGATCAATACTCGAAAAAGGACTCTCGGTTTCCGCTGGATGCTAGCATGACAGACCATCGGGAACTAATGGATGACTTTGAGCTTCAGAATCTCTCAAGTGCAGATCAAGAGGTGAGTCGAATTTCCAAAGCATACCAAGACTTCCTGTTCAGAGACTCACAACCCGCAACCCTGGAATTTCGGCTCCCTACAATCTCTGAATGGCGGTTCGCAGCCTCGGATATCTTGCTTGCGCGTACACGCGGTATCAATGCCGTCCAAAGTGATTTTGGATTTAGTGGCTTCTTTAGCGGCCTGCCGGAAATAGTTGCAAGCGACGAAACGTCACTTGAATACCGAGTCTGCGGGTTCGACGCTAAACTAACGACTCAATCGTCGGTCGCTTCAGTCTCTGAATACAAAACTTCGCTTCTGTCCGGTCTTGATATCCGGAAGTTCATCGCCGAGGGCGATCCATCTCCTAACTCCGAGTTCACGGATCGGGTGGGCATGCGGCTACTACTGCCTGGTGGTGGAACCTTAAGGTCGTCAACTGTTTATACCAACAATAAAACTGATGAAGAATTGCTGATTGTTGCCTACAAAAGCGGCAATGAAGGGAGAAAACTTGAAGACTTCGCGAAAAAATGGTCAGTTTCTCCAGGACGCGAAAACAGGTTGGAGTTCAAGAAACTTGGCTTAAATGGCTGGTATTGGATCGTGATTTACTCTCGTGTTGTGAAGAGCGAAAAAACATTAACAATCGGCGAACGGGTGTTCCGTGAGCGAGTCTCGGGTTGGTGTCACTTTGGTTATCTTGACTTTTCAATTCTTGAAGTGGAGAATCATGGTGAAAATCTGAGATTCGATTCCGTTCTGTTTAGGTAGCGAGAGTTAGATATGTTAAACAAATTCTTGTTGATACTCTGTAACGTGGTGTTTCTGGCTTCTGTATCCATGGCAGCAGACAGAACATACATCAACGCAACTGGCGATGCGATCAAGATTACAATAAGACCCGAAGGCTCCAATAAAGTCATCGAAAGCAACTGGCTGAAGGATGGTGAAACATGGCGTGTTTCACTGACGCACAACGCAACCTACCATTTTCGGGTTCGTCACAAGGACGGTACTACCGCTGAGTTAGGAAAGAAAAAAGCTATGGACCCCAATCCGCAGAAAATGGCATTTGTTAGAAAGACTAGAGTAGTCAATAAGCAATATGTTCGTCCTGATGGAACAATAGTGACCGCCACGCCAATTGAGCACTACACGGATTTAGAACCTCGAAAGTGAAACAACACGAGCACTCAAGGGGTTGTTTCTGTTGATGGTGAGCGAGGATCGTCGAAATCTGCGGTCCGTGCTGGTTTGTCCGTTGCTTTAAGTCTCGGTCACACATTCAAGATGTGCCGTGGCGGTTTCCAGACTCGCAAGCTAAGCTCCGAATCGGCTTTTCATCAGGAAATGCTGAGGATCTTTGTTTCACTCCGCGATCTACACACCAACTACACTCTGCCCAATCCGTTCAGCGATCGAACTGCATTTCTACCGTTCTTGGTCGAAGAGTTCTTTGAGAACAAGGTACGAAAATACATGGTCACTCAACTCATTGGAAACCCTGGGGACGCCTCCTTTGAAGTGGGTGTTGAGCTACTCAAGTGGAATGGAATTCCTATCGATCGGGCAGTTGAATTGAATGCCGACCGATACGCGGGAAGTAACTTCGAGGCTCGCCACGCACGAGGTGTCGAGTCGTTGACGATCCGCCCGTTAAATAGCGATATTCCTCCCGATGAGGAATGGGTCAACGTCACTTATCGTTCGACGACTGGACAGGAAAAGGAGCTGCGTTTTTCGTGGATGATATTTGAATTACAGAATGATGCGACGGCGATGGCAACGGACTCGATCGATTCTGCTAATGCAGGATTGGATATCCAAAGAGATGCAGTGCGCAGATCGACGAAGATGCTATTTGCTCCGAAGTTGATAGCCGCTCAAAGTCGGGCCGCAGGGCGCAGAGCGGTCATGGGGGCAGGGGATCTCGCAACTTCGTTACCCGACATCTTTGCTGCCCGCACTGTGACAACAACCAATGGCACGTTTGGACACTTGCGCATTCGTAGCTTTAGCGTCAACAATCCTGATGCATTCATCGCGGAGTTCATTCGCTTGATTGAGCAATTGCCACAAGAAGGATTGATCATTGATGTCCGCGATACTGGTGGTGGGCATATTTTTGCACCGACAGAGTTCTGTAACTCTATCGGTCAGCGCTATCATGGCCCCGTTGTGTTGATAACCAACGCCAAATGTTATAGCGCGACGGATATCTTCTCCGCAGGATTTCAAGATCATCAAATTGGGCCGATCTTGGGAGTGGACGGAAACACCGGAGCTGGCGGAGCGAATGTGTGGACACACGAGTTATTGCGTCGACTGGATTCTCGCCCAACGACGCCTTACGTCACACTACCTAGCGGTGCGAATATGCGGGTCGCTATTCGCCGAACACTACGACAGGGCGCGATGTCCGGAACTCCGGTCGAGGATCTGGGAGTACGTCCCGACGTGCGTCACTTTATGACTCGCGCCGACTTACTGAACGGCAATGTAGATCTGATCGAAGCAGCCGCCAAGTTACTGGCTGGAAAACCCGTTCGCCGACTCAATGCAAACCGCGTCGGAACGAGCCTCCCGATAAAACTCAAGGTCGAGACGCTTAACATCGATCAACTCGTGGTGTTAGTCGACGGTGTTGCAGTGTTCTCACAGCCAATCACTGACGGTACGACAACCATTACGTTACCAAATTCAGTCAGCACCTTCACCTCCATCGACTTGCAGGGCTTCGATGCGAATGTACTCGTCGCCGGACGAAAGCTGAAGTAATGCCAATCTTCCTCGCCAATTGATCATGCTAACTTATGTGATCGATCGTTGCTTCGAAGTGATGCGGTAGACAGACTGTTTTGAATTCGAGTCCGAAAGAGGATGGTGTGTTACGCGCGCAGTCAATTGGTACATCGAAGGTGCTGCTTCGAAGTGATGTGGTAGGTGGTGTCCACAAAAGGACGGACATAAACGGCGAGTTGCACGCTTCACGCATCCTACAAAGAATTACGAAGAACTCACGAGCATGCGTCGCAGCCAATCCATGGCGGACTTCGCGGCTCGCGGGTTGAGCACTTCGGGATGCCCGCCCATACTTCGTCGATCAAACTTACCATCGAGAGCGGAATCGCTTGAACTAATGGCAAAGGTAAACTGAAAGGCAGTCCCAGGCGGCTGACTTGAAATCTGAGAATGACTTGGATAGCCTGCGACGGCCAAACCGATCGAAGTAGTAAACTGCCGACGCGCCTGCTCGGCAAGCTTCAATAGATAGTCGCTCTCATTGCTTGGTCCATAGGCAACGCCGCTTCCGCACCACTGACGAGCCGTGTCGTGACCGCAAAGGAAAACTCCTCCCAAGAAGGCGGACGAGTCCTCTGGAGGACCCGAGACTTGTTGCATGGCTGACTGAATCCAGTTCCCGCCAATTTCGACGCAGGCCAGCGTCTGCTGCGATTTCACTAAGCCTCGAAGCAAAGCATCTTGGACTTCATCTTCGTCGTAACCAAAGATGATTTCTCCGAGGTTTGAGCGAATCTCCTCTAGCGTAGGCTGGATCAGCTTCTCAAATTCCTCTGACGACTGCGCTCTGCCAGCGATTCGCAAAGTGATCGTGGCTTGGCTGACCGTAATCCCAACCATCGGATAGCGATCCCGAGCAATCAAAGTTGGTACACGAGCTTCCACATCGCTTTCGCCGAGCCCAAAGAGCTTGACCGAGCGAAAGTACAGCGAGCCACGCGACGATCCGATCATCGATTCAATTCTGCCTTGAACCGACTCGTCCCACATCTGCTTCATTTCGGCCGGCACACCGGGAAAAGCAAACAGTCGTGCGGCATTGCCCTGGTACTCAACGCTCAAATCGATACCAGGCGCCGAGCCGTGGGGATTGGGGATGACAATCGTACCGGAAGGGAATAGAGCTTGAACTTTGTTTCGCTCTGGCATCGGTCGACCGCGTCGAGCAAACAGTCGCTCGATGCACTCCAACGAATCGCGATCTAACTCCAAAGGCCGATCGAAAGCCTGAGCCATTGCCTCACGAGTCAAATCATCTAACGTTGGCCCCAGTCCGCCAGTTATCACGACTATCTGACTACGAGCAGCAGCTTCTTGCAAAGTGCTCACATTCAAGGCCAGATGGTCACCGATCGTTGTGTGGCGCGATACCGATATTCCCAGGTCGCCTAATCTCTGGCTCAGCCACTGAGAATTTGTATCCAATCGTTGACCGCTGGACAGTTCGTCTCCAACGGCGATGATCTCTGCGTGCATAGCGGTTC
>CAYWNG010000217.1:8561-9421 GCA_964458685.1 uncultured Pirellulaceae bacterium | reverse complement strand
CAAAGTCATCGTCGATCTGGTGATGCCCGAACACAGTACTAACAGCATCGCCGCTACGAAGTATCCTGACTGAGCACCTCGCCATCCAAAGTAGATTGCTAAACCGATACTGGCGATGGTTGTCAGCCACAGCGGCGAGCCAATCATGCGCGTGACTTCGTAGTGAAAGCTGAAAGCGACTGGACTAAAGCCGCGAACGCTTGAAGCCACGACTACGGCCAAGAGCGATAAGCAGAGAAGATTCTTCGTCTCGCTGAAACCAGCTTTTGTAGCTCCCTCGAAAAATAGCAGAATGACGGCCATCGCAATGGGAACTAGGTAGAACAAGGCAAACGTGCTCTGCATTCCTCGATCCAATTGGAATGAGATCGTCAGCAGATAGCTCCTGCCGATCATTCCGATCAGCATGAAGAAAAAGATGGACCAGGGATAGTAGGGCCAAGGCCACGGCGAACCATTATTGGCAACCGCTTCCTTGCCTCGACGAATTGCAGGCAGCAATAACAAGATCGATCCCGCGCAGAGAAGCGGAAATGTCAGAACTCGCCAAGCCATCGATGGCAATCCCCAACTCGCGCTGGTGACAGCGACTGGGAACACAAAGAACAGACCAAGCATTACGAAGAGAGGAAGTCGATAGAGCCACGATAGCGAGATCGGCAGTCCGTATTCCAGAAACTTGACGATGAGTATCGAGAACAGCAGGCCCCCCATCAACACAACACGTGCGAGTTCAGGCTGACGATTGCAAGCTACATCAAAACTCACCGATAGCGCTAAACACATGAGGATCGCCAGAAGCGCAACCGTTCTTGCATCCTCCCAAACTCTCCCCCATCGAACGATGAACACGGCGGTTG
>CAYWNG010000217.1:0-8551 GCA_964458685.1 uncultured Pirellulaceae bacterium | reverse complement strand
GTATTCCGCCGCAGGATGGCGAGTTTGGTAAGTGGCAATGGTTTGTTCTTGAAATCGATCAACCGGCCTTCGCTCGTCAAACATGCTTCGCAATCCGAATAAGACACACGAAGCACTGATCAGGTAGAACGGATTGTGGGTATAAACGAACTTAGCCAATTCGCGCATTTGGTTTCCTCCCATGTCAAGGACGAGCGCAACCAGTACGATTCATGGCGAGGTCGGGCCGGCCAGAGAAACACTAACCGGTTCGGCATCGTCGAAAGTTAGAAGGACGACAACGGCACACACGCTCAGGTTGAACGCGGTGCAGACCAAGTTTTACCGGGGGAACAGACATTCAGCAGAGATGCTGATTGGATAAGTCTTCATCGAAAAGGGGTCGCGAGATCTCTGTTCCCTTAGACTCGCCAATTAGCTTTACGCTCACAGCTCCAACTGAGTTCGCCTAACTGCTCAGAAAGACGGGTCAAGCGGAAGAGTGCTTGACCTATTCGGATGGCTAACTGCAACCAACGATTGCCTTTGCAATGACTTTTACGTAACTACTGCAATGGCTTAGGCCAGTCCGTTGCACCAGACTGAGCTTCGATGACATCCAATAGATAACCCATGACTTTGGCAATGGCCGGATCATTGGGGCCAAGTTGATTGTAGAGCTTGTAGGTGCTCTTGATATCGTCGTCGTTTAACTGCAAGCCGAATTGCTTAACCGATTTTTCGAAGGCTCGCCCGGCAGCGATTCGATCCTGTTCAGTGACGCCCAGCGTTGCAGCCATCGCCGTCAGTCGCAATTGGCTTTGCTTTGTTCCCAAGCCTGACAAGACAACCGCTTCGGCCGATGGTGGCAGCGCACGCCGCGTGCTAACCAGTTGCTCGTGCCATTGGCTAACTGGATAGAAAGCGTAAGTGTCCCGATCGGCTGTTATCTTCGTGATGAATTGACCGGCCAAACCAGCCAGCCGAGTTCGATCTTCCATTTGCATCGGGCGCACATCTAACGACTGTAGCATCTTGTCGAGCACAATCTTCATGTGATCGGGATCGCGTGACAACGTGGACGCATGCATACCAGGAGACTTAGTAACCAACGAAGATTCAAATTGGCTAAGATTCTCTACCAAGACGGAAATCGGCAAAGAACCCGAGTTGCGCAGCCGGGTCAGTACCTCATGAAGTCGCATATCGTGAACGCGATCGACAACAATGATGAGTTCGATGGGGTTCTGCTTGTTCAGCGCTAGAAAGGCATCGCGGGCAGAATTGGCAATCACCGACTCGGTGCTAGTAAACTGCTGAACAATTTGATCGGCGGACATGCACAGTTCTAGATTGGCTCCAACGATTAGAGCTTTCGGACCTTGTGCGAGTTGCGTCATCTCGACGGCCGTCGACAACGCTTGAACCGAACCAGCGAAATCGCTTTTGGGGTCTGCGGCAGCGATGGCTTCCAGAGCCAAGTAACGGACCACCGGTCGCTTGTCGTTGAGTAACTGGCTGAGGAATTCCAGTGGCGGCAACAACTTGTGAGCTTGAATTTTCTGAGTCAGCAACTGAAGAGCTCGCACAGCGCCACCGTGCATCTCCAGCTTGCTCGCCTCCTTAAACACCTCGCTCCAAAACGCTGGTTCCACTACTAAATCAGTCGGTAGCGGAGCGATCAACAGTGAATCCACTTGAGTATCGGCCAGCGATGGCTTGAGTTGATAAGCGAGTTGAAGCTGAATGGCTACGGAAGCCGTCGTCGCCGATGCCATCGCGCCGTCTAACTCTGTCCGCAGTTGTGCGAGCTGCGCCAATCGCTGGAGCAGAGCCAAGTCTTTGGTTCCTTGGCTCCAAACAATCTTTCCTTCGGAGCTTGGCTGCCAAAGCGAAGTCATCAAAGGACTTACTTTGGTGCGATGCAGTTGATATTCTTCCAGCGCTGCTTGGTAGGCTCGGGCGATATGATCGGCGGTGACATTCTTGTCCGGCACGCGAGAGAAGGTGGCCAAGAGCTGTTTCGAAATGGCCTCGCGAGTTTCTGGCGTTAGCTTCATCGAATGAGCGGCTACGGCTAGCTCGGTTGAAAAGTGATTGCTCGCGAACTCGGCAACTGCCACGAGAACGCGGCTACGCTTTTCAACATCGCTCATGCAACAGGCCGCGCGAATGGCCTCGATACCGTCGCGATCAAACTTGTCGATCGCCTCGACCAAACGCACCGCAGGGACTTTAGTATCGCCATCCAGCAACCGTTGTACGAGTCGATTGAGGGCTGGCATCTGACCATCGTGGACTCGCAAGAGCGCGAGCTGTTGAGTACTGCGATCAGGACTGGCCAATTGATCAATTTGCGATTCGATGACGGAAGGATCGCGAGCGTATTCGGCAGGCGATGCGTGAAGCGTTTTGAGCATCTTGCCTTGAGCTTCATTAAGCTTGGCTGTGGAACGAAGCAGCAGACTCCAAATAGCGGGCTCGATGTTGCGAGCCGTTTCTGCTCGCGCGGCGACGGGCCATTTAGCTGCAGCAAGCTGATCCAGAAGGCTTCCTACGTTTTCCCATGATCGCAACTGCACCATCCAGGTAATTGCTTTCGCCATGTCGCCGGGATTCTTCGGCGGGTTCTCGCGAACGCGCCGAATCAGTGGATCAGTCTTGAGATACGATGTCGCAGAATCGTTACCACCAGCGGCCGTTGCATTCGCAGTAGCTGCGTTGGGATTGTCGAACGAGTCTCCCGAGTCAGGCTTTGTAGTACCGCCGAAGGGATCGTCATCTTGAGCGAGTGCTCGATCGGACAAAGCCGCCGCGCTCAATGTGAATGCAATGAGGCAAATGCCAAGTCGAGCGCGCAGGCTCGCCAGAGCGCACAGTGTAGATAAGTTCATGTTCGTCAGACGGTGCAAAGCAGGGTGGTAAATCAGCGGCTGATGCCTGAGGCAACATCTATTATTGTAGTTGCTGCCGCCAATATTGTACTTGCTCGCGGACACGGTCTGGATTGCTAGATCCGAAGCTTTGGTAGGCTTGTACCGCTTTTTCCACTCCTAACACCTCCCGGACCGACCCATCCAGGCTGGGATCGGCCTTTCTCAACTGCTCGTCCGTCAATTCCGACAGGGGAATTCTGGCTTCCTGAGCCATTCCCACCAGTGTCCCCACCAAATGGTGTGCCGACCGTTGAGGCATTCCGCGGCGAATCAAATGCTCCATCAGAGCGGTCGCATCCAGGTAGCCTTGACCCAACCGCGAGGCGATCGAATCGCGCTGCAACGTGGATTGCTCGACGATCGGAATGGCCAGTTCCAAGCAGGCCTCGACGGTATCGAACGAATCGAACAAGGGCGGCTTATCCTCTTGCAAGTCGCGATTGTAAGCCAGCGGCAATCCTTTGACCAACACCATCAGCGTCTGCAAATTGCCGAGGACTCGAGCCGACTTGCCACGAGTCAACTCGAGCGTGTCAGGATTCACCTTCTGCGGCATGATCGATGAACCGGTGCAGAAAGCATGCGGCAGCTTGATGAAGTTGAATTCGACAGTGGACCAGAGAATCCACTCTTCAGCCCAACCGCTCAGGTGTTCGGCAATCATCGCCAAAACAAAGGCTGTCTCTAAAACGAAGTCACGGTCGCTGCTGACATCGATACTATTGCGCGCGACATCTTCGAAGCCCAGCTCATCAGCCGTAGCCTTGCGATCGATGGGCAGGCTTGTTCCCGCGCACGCGGCAGCTCCCAGGCCGCAAACGTTGACTCGTCGCCGACAGTCCGCCAAGCGGCTTCGGTCTCGAGCGTACTTCTCAACGTAGGCCAACCAGTAGTGAGGCGCGAGGACCGGCTGAGCCCGTTGAAGGTGCGTGTAGGCCGGGAGGATCACATCGATGTCTTGTTCACACCGACCGACGAACGCCTTCTGCAACTGGACCAGCAGCTTATCCACGCGATCAATCGCATCTCGCACCCACAAGCGAACGTCGGTATTGACTTGATCGTTGCGACTTCGCGCCGTGTGCAGCTTGCGACCGACATCGCCCAGTCGCTCGATCAAGCGGCTTTCGATGTGCATGTGGATATCTTCCAGCTCGAAGCGGAACTCCATTTCGCCGCGTTGGATCTCACCTTCGATTTCGCGCAACGTCTTTTCGATCTGCTGAAACTCGTCCGCAGTGATCAAATTCTGCTTGCTGAGCATGCGGGCGTGGGCGATCGAGCCGCGAATGTCCTGTTGATAGAGGCGATGGTCGAAGCTAATGCTTTGGCCGAAAGCTTCCAAGCGTTTATCGCTGCCCGCTTTGAAAACTCCGCTTCGCGAAGGTGATGAACTCAAAATGATCCTCTTTCCAAACAAAACTAACGGGCGAAACTATCGGGCGAAACTAACAGGCACACCAACGGGCAAAAGTTAACGGGCAAAAATCAATGCGCCCGGATTAACATTATGGGCTCAGATTAACTCGGGGCAGCCCAAATCGGCATTATCAAGTCAGGCTGGCTGGACTACAATAGCCGCCGCGATGGGTTGATGCACTTCAGCCGACCGATTTTACTCACCATTTACCTTAAACGAGGTGTCCTAGGATGCTGGATATTGAATTATCCAATCGTGCTGACTTGATTCGTCAGCGATTGACGCAGCTCCGGGACAGTCTTTGACTTCGATAAGAAGCAATCGCAGATTGCAGCCATCGAAGCTCTCATGGCTGCCGGAGATTTTTGGAACAATCAAGAGAAGGCTCAAGCGACTGTTGCCGAGCTGAAAGGCCTGCGCACGGTGGTGACTCCACTGAAGGACGCACTTTCCGCGGCCGAAGACTTGGCGGGCTTGGTCGAAATGCTGGCCGAGGATGAATCGGTTCGCGACGATGTCGTCGCTGAGATCGACCGGATCGAAGCAGTGGTGGCCGAACTGGAGCTTAAGGCTCTGCTCAACGGTCCGCACGACGCTGACGGAGCGTTGCTGAGCGTCCATGCTCGCGATGGTGGTGTCGATGCCAATGACTGGGCCGACATGCTGTTGCAAATGTACATCAACTGGGCCAAGGCTCACGATTACGATGTCGAACTGCTGGATCGCCAGGACAACGAAGAGGCTGGTATCACTCAAGCCACGGTCGCCATCCGTGGCCCGATGGCTTACGGTTATCTTAAAGGCGAAGAGGGCATTCACCGCTTGGTTCGAATCAGCCCTTTTAACGCTGAAGGCAAGAGACAAACAAGTTTTGCTGCCGTCGATGTGTCTCCGGAAATCAATGACTCGATCGAGGTTGAGATCGAGGAGAAGGATATTCGCGAGGATACCTACCGAGCGAGCGGAGCTGGTGGTCAGCACGTCAACAAGACCGACAGTGCTGTGCGACTTACGCACATTCCCACCGGGATCGTCGCGCAATGCCAAAGCGAACGCAGCCAACACAAGAACCGCGCGATGGCCTGGAAGATGTTGCGAGCTCGCATGGCACGGGTAGAAGAAGAGCGTCGCGAAGAAGAGCAGATGGCCAAGTACAAAAATAAAGTTCGCCAGAAGGGCTTTGGATCGCAGATTCGAAATTACTTTTTGCATCCCGAACAACGCGTCAAAGATGCAAGAACAGAACATCTGCGAAACAATTTCCAAGTAGTGATGAACGGCGAGATTCAAGAGTTCCTTGACGCTTATCTACGCTGGCGCATGGTTCAAAATTCCGCAGAGTAAAGCAATGATAGGAGTGCATGGATGACTGCGACACATACTGGTATGGAAGATGCCGAACTGGACGGTGGAGTCTTCGGGCGATTGATTTTTCAATGGCACGGTGATCGCTACACGCACAGTTGGCTTTGCTGCGAAACAGGCGAGAAGTTATTGGAGTCTGTAGAATCCGATCACGCCGTTCATTGGCCAGCTAGCCCGCCGATGCAGCAAGTCTATCGGCAATCGTTTGACGATGGTCGCGAAGTCATGTTTGGCATCGGCATGTCGGGTCGCGGACACTGGTCAGCAAGTTTTACTTTGGTGCCCGACCTGAAGAGCTGGATTGTTGAGCTAGCTTGCTGCACGCCTAGTACGCCGATGAGCCTATCCAATACTTACCGTTTGTTAGGTGGATGGCAGTTGCAGGAAAGCAATATTGGACAGCAACACTTGGCTTGTCGAACAGGCAGCGCGACAGTGAAGATTGAACCGCTGAGCCTACAGACTCGAATGAACTTCGATCCACTCGCGCTAGTCCCTGAACGCCGCGGCGCGATCGCACCCGAACTTCGCATTGAACCCGATGCCATTGCCGAAGGCGCTGCGACAACTCAATGGGGCTTCCGACTTCGCATCGGATAGGTTGCGGACGAATTGATAGTCGCCTTTCGCTCCGCGAAAGTAGCCGTAGGGCGTTGTGCAGAGGTCTTATGTCAATTGCGATGTGTCACGAATCTCATCCGCGCAGTTTGACGGCCTGAGTACTAATCATCCGACCTCGTAACACGCCAATCTAATCGCTTGCAATCGGAATTTCGCCGGG
Source organism: uncultured Pirellulaceae bacterium (assembly GCA_964458685.1). Lineage (GTDB taxonomy): Bacteria > Planctomycetota > Planctomycetia > Pirellulales > Pirellulaceae > Aureliella. The sequence goes on along the minus strand of CAYWNG010000217.1, from coordinate 2,070 downwards.
ACAATCCACTTCGCTCAGCGAAAGTAGCGATCCGTAGCTGATCCCGCCATACGTAGGTTGGGTTGAGGAACGAAACCCAACAACCAGTTCAGGAACCGCTGCGGATCTTAAGCCTGCTAGCTCATCAATAGAGATAACAGCGCAGCGAAGTCGGTCTAGGCTCAGAAGACGCTCCGAAGACGCCAGGGACTGGCGTGCCACACTCTATCGCTACTTTTGCGGAGCAGAAGGCGTCGATACAGGCTAGAATGTGAGACCCTTCACACCTCCAAGCATACAGGAGACTCCGCATGCACACTCCATCCGATCGACGCAGTTTTGTCAAAAGACTCGGCCAAACCGCTGTTGCTGGCGGTCTAGCTTGGCGGCTTCTTCCGTCGAATGTTATACAAGCGACGACAGCGACTGCTTCGCAAACTGGCGAGGGCTGGATCGATGCGCATGTGCATGTGTGGACGCCGGACACCAAGAACTATCCGCTCGACAAAGCCTTCAAGCTGTCCGACATGCAACCGCCAAGCTTCACGCCTGAAGAGCTTCTGGCCCATTGCAAACCAGTTGGCGTCGATCGTATCGTGCTGATTCAGATGAGCTTCTACGGGCTCGATCATAGTTACATGTGGAATGCGATGAGCGCGCATCCCGGTGTCTTTTCGGCCGTGGCCTTGATCGACCATCAAAGCGATAGTGTTGCGAAGAATGCTAAAGAACTGGTCAGCCGCGGAGCCAAAGGATTTCGAATTCACTCTCACGGCGACGCGAAAGATTGGCCGACAAGCAAAACGATGCAGCAACTTTGGAAAGCAGCAGCCGACGAGGGCTTCGCAGTCTGTCCATTGATCAACCCTCAAGACATTCAGTTCGTCGACAAACTGTGCGCGCAGTTTCCCAAGACTCGAGTCGTTGTCGATCACTTCGCCAGAATTGGAGTCAGCGGCACCGTTGAACAGGATCGCTTGGACGAGCTATGCAAACTAGCTCGGCATCCCAATGTCCATTTGAAGGTCTCGGCCTATTACGCGCTCGGTAAGAAGCAAGCACCCTACAACGACTTGAAACCAATGATCCGACAGGTTCTGAAAGCTTATGGCCCCGAGCGATTGATGTGGGCCACCGATTGTCCTTATCAAGTCCAAGGCGATCACACTTACAAAGCCTCCTTGGACTTAATTCTCAACGATACTGAATTCCTAACCGCCAGCGACAAACAGTGGATTTTACGAGATACGGCTAAGAAGGTTTTCTTTGGATAGTCTTTTAGATGTTGGAATGGAACTGGTAGGTTGGGTTGAGGAACGAAACCCAACACCACTCCGCAGCACCTATGGGCTATCCCTTGTTATCTAGAAGCCTAACGATCTGCTGGGCAAACCAGCAGGATTTCGGTTGAGCAACTTACCTTGAGATTTTTCTTGACTCAGAAATTGCTCGGCGATAGGATCACCCGATAGATGGATTCGTATCAGCTTATCTAAAGGAAAGCCCAAATGACCAAACGAAGACGGGTAAAGCCTGGATCCTTTCTCTTGACGCAACGTTTTTGCTTTTTCTTTCTTCTCGTCCACATGTTGGTACTGTTTTGTGCGACCGCGCAAGCGCAACTGATTCGCGATGATATCGAGAAAAAGACATTGGCTCTGGCCGAAGAGTGCGCAGCGAACTTACTCGGGCTTCAAACCGACCTACCAACGCGATGGGCAGTTCTTCAGAGGAGAACATCGACAGACACTGGCTCAATTGCAGATCTGAAGATTTATGTGTCGAATGTAGAAGAGGTCTGGGCACACGATTCAATTCGAAAGATCACCTACTCTCGAGGGTTGTTCAATTCAAAGGGGATGAGTGATAACAATTCTACCGAGGCCTTTCCCATGAGGGTCTTTTTTCATGAGTCCCCACAGCAGACTGTCGAGAAGTTAGATCATAGTACTGACTGGGTAGTGGTAAGAAAAAAGTCCAACATCGGATATAGCTGCACCTATCCATTGGCGTGGAGCGTTGGACTCTTGAACTCCGCAAGGTCGGGCTCCATGGGCAGCGACCACTATTTGTCGGGGCTATTCCTAGGTA
>CAYWNG010000216.1:0-9422 GCA_964458685.1 uncultured Pirellulaceae bacterium | reverse complement strand
CAAAATTCCGTCACGGTAACGCTGCAAACGGTCCACCAAAGAGGTCGCCGATTGCAGAGAATCGGTGACTTCCTGCGATCGATACGGTGGCGATCCAACCAGTAGCGTGTAGGCCATAGCTCCTAGCGAGTAAACGTCCCATTTCACATCGGGGACAGAGTTGTTGAGAGCCTGCTCGGGAGCCATGTAAAACAAAGTTCCCAAGGAGGGCGTTTGATCGCCTGCCAATCGACCTTGACCAAAATCAGCGATGCGCGGCTGCATGGAATGGTCCAACAGGACGTTCGCTGGTTTCAAATCGCAGTGGATCACACCCTTGGAGTGCGCGAACTCTAAGCCTCTTGCAATCTCGGTGATGAACTCGACGCACTTGCTCACCGACGGAACCTGTTTTTTGCGGATGAGTTCTTCAAGCGAACCGTTCTCGAGATACTCCATGACGAAGTATGGTGGATCGTGTTCCCAACCGACCTTCAGTACTTGTACGATGTGCCGGCCAGTGGACATATTCACCAACAGACCTACTTCGCGCTCAAGGGCGGCGAGATTCAGGTTAGCTCGATTCAAATAGCACTTGATCGCTACAGGACGGCCTGTGTTGAGGTCTGTGGCAAGCCAGACTTGACCATACGCGCCTTCGCCGACAGGGCGCTGAATTCTGTAACCGGGAATCACAGGCGATTCCGTCATTTGCAAACTAAGCTGCTCCGACCGTTGAACGTCGCGAAAGGACTGCGGCTGAGTGCCATCAAAGCTCATTGCGATTCCATCCTGAACAAGGCAGAAAAGGCAGGGCCACTACGATTGCGCTGCCTCGACTTCGACTGTTGAGAAAAACTCACCAGAAGATTCTAAGTGTAGATGATGCAGAAACATCGGCATCTGAGCTAGACCAATAAAAAAAGGCGAACCGGCCAAAAGAGACCGGTTCGCCCTACACGGGGGAAGAGAAAGCTCCTGCTTTCTACAAGAGATTAGTTCGCAGATCGAACGCAGGCGGCCCACCAACTTGATTTTGTTGACAAAAGCTGGCGAACTTGGACGCTTAGTAAGCGTTCTCTTGACGGAAAACCACCAGGAATGTGCGCAGGATGATCTTGATGTCAAGCCATAGCGACCATTGCTGGATATAGCGGTGATCGCACTCGACTCGCTTCTGCATTTTGTCCAGAGTCTCAGTTTCGCCGCGATGCCCTTCGACTTGAGCAAGACCGGTGATTCCTGGTCTGACCTTGTGTCGCAGCATGTAGCCGCGGATTAGCTTGCGATAGTGTTCGTTGTGCGCGTTGGCATGTGGACGTGGTCCGACAAGCGACATTGTGCCCTCGATGACGTTGAACAATTGCGGCAATTCGTCCAAACTGGTTCTACGAAGAATCGCACCAATTCGCGTGATTCGTGGATCATCTTTCGTTGCTTGCTTGACAGTTGGTCCGTTATCGCAAGTTCGCATCGAGCGAAACTTCCAAACAAAGATCTCTTTACCATCCAGTCCATAGCGACGCTGGCGAAAGAACACGGGGCCCTTGGACGATAGCTTCACCAAGACGCCGCAGATGAAGAACACCGGAAGTAAGACGATTACTCCAGCGATTGCCGCGACTAAGTCAAACGCTCGTTTGGCGATTCCGTCGACTCCGTAGAGCGGTGATTCAAACACGGACACTGCGGGCAATCCACCGATCGAATTCCATCGCGAATGAAGCAACTCAAAAACGAAGAAGTCCGGAACGATATAGACGCTCGCTGTTGTATCCGCCAACTGGTCTAGAAGCCATCGAATTCGCGACTCGGCGCGCATTGGAAGCGTCACGAAAACCGTGTCGATTTTGCCCATCTTGGCATTGATCACCAATTGATCGAGCTTACCGCGGAAGAGTTCGTTGACTTCATCGCTCAATTCGTGGCGGGCCTTGATTCGATCGTCGTAAAACCCAATCACTTCCAGTCCACACTCTGGGTTGCGGCGAGCATTGAGGAGTAGTTGCGATCCCAGTTCATTAAGTCCAGCGATAGCACATCGGCGGCGAGTCCAACTGGACGAGAAGAGCATATCCAAACCGATTCGAAACAGCATATGCACCAAGCCTAAGCTTGATCCAGTCAATACGATCCAACCAAAGATACTGCTTCGTGCGAAGTACTCCCCTTGTCGTGTGAAGAACGCAACGAAAGCCAAGCATGCGACAGTCAACGCCCAGTTGATCAGAATGCGAGCCAGTTCCCGATTCGCGCTGCTTCTCGAAGACTCCGAGCCCGTTAGCTCGCTGACGATCAGATAGAAGACGACTGAGATTGCGATCGCGCCGATAGAGCTTTGGCTCGGGTACTGGCCGGCAAGCCATTGACTGGCATACAAAGAAACGCTGATTGTTACAGCATCGCAGGTACGCTGAATGGCTTTTAGCGGCGAGTTAACGTGCTTGATACGAAAGTCGGTCATAGTACTTTACCGGCGCGAAGAGCGTTAAACGGATTTCGACAAATGGCTTACAAACCATAGGTCACACGGTGCGCTTCGAACAGGAAATCACGACGAGAGCGTAAGACTATTGGTGTTACAAACGGAAATATTCGTTCAGTCGTTAACTTTGGTTTGATTGAACTGAGATGACCTTGCCACCGATTTCAAAGCACTTAGGGCCGAGGTACCGACAACGAACCACAATGGCGGTCAGTCTTCGATGCTGTAACTCGACTTGTATCTTTTCAAGTGGGAAGAGCTGCTCGTGAAAGTAGATTCCGATTCCAGTTCGAGAGAGATCCTTGACTACGACATGAGAGTTCTTGCGACTGGCGCTCAGTTCCAAGTTCTCTTGCAGAGCCGCAGGCGAATCGAGGATTGTCATGTCGCCTTCCAGCAGAACGTTGATTCGATTGTTGGTGCGATTCTCAAAACACTGATCCAGTGTTGTGGAAGGTGATTGAAGTCGAGCACGAATGTCGGCGGGAAGTTGTACAAGAATTGGACTACTCATTGCTCACCTCGCCTTTGTTGGTTAACTCAAGCCAAACGTCCAACATTTCTGCATCAAATTCGATTCCGCGTTTGCTGGTCATAAAATCCACGGCCTTTGCGATCTCCATCGGCTTGCGGTAAGGCCTTTGTGACGTGAGTGCTTCGAAGACATCCACGATCGCGCAAAGGCGACCGAAGGGATGAATCAACTCTCCCGGTATTCCGCAGGGATACCCACTGCCATCAATGCGTTCGTGATGCTGGTAAGTCATCATCAATTGACCGAAGGTAACATCTTCACGATAGACCAGCTTCTCGAATCCGATTATGGGATGACGCTTCATCGCGTTCATCTCTTGTAGATTCAACGGGCCGGGCTTGTTGATGATGCCCGAATCAATTTCCATCTTGCCAATATCGTGCAGTAAAGCTCCTACTGCGACTTCATGCTGCAGAGCTTGGTCATAGCCAAGTTGCTTAGCCAACATCACAGCATAAAAGGAAACATTGGCCGAATGAGTGAACGTTCCATAGTCGTGATGCAGAACGGCACACAATTGATTAAGCGCCACTTCATTGGTGCTAATCAACTTCACAGCTGTCTCCGCCACTTGATTGCTAGCCTTGATCAAGCTTTGGATGTCACCGCCTTGCAACTGCTTATCGATAACTCCTCGAACCACATTGCCCATGATTTGCAGGCGATTCTCGAGTGGCCTTTGAGTATCTTCGAGCAAAAGATGCCAGTTACTCTGCAAATAGGCTTGATACTTATGGCGATCTTCGATGTCGATAAAGGCGCTGGTAACGCCTGCGTTTGAATATTCTCGCAGCTTGGATTCGCACACAGGTTCGTCGCTGGCGAAAAGCTTCGCAGAGGGTAGCCCTGGTGCGGAACGGACAAACACATCGATACCAAGCATTGCACTTGGCAGCAGTGTTGCCATACTTATGGGCACGAAGCCGCGGTGGTCAGACATGATCGATGGGGTCCTGAGAGTTGTTTGACGAACCAAACACGGGCGACTCAGACTTGTTGAAAGGTTACGCAGAAAATCTAGAACCTGCTTAACCGAGTCATCTGATTCCCCCCATTGAGAATTCAATTTTTGTTGTCAATCCGCCGTGAAGCTTTGCAGAACCGGCATAACTGGCATAACTAACAATTACGAGCAACACTGATGGCGAAAATTCCAACGCGACTCGAAGACCTGCTGCCCTTGGGAGCCTACGAAAAAGTCGTCGATCTACTCCAACGGCCTGACCTTTCCGGCCGCCTGCGCGATGCGCTCGGAAAAGTTGGTATCAAGGAACTCAATCCACTTGAACAAGTTCAGGATGCTTGGCAACAGGCCAAGACTTGGTTGGGTTCCTTGGCAGAAAGTCACACTTCGACAGAACACTGGATCAACGCGACGGGAGCACTGTTCCCATCGCAATTGGATCGCGCCCCGATGATTCCCTCGGTCGGATTGTCTTGGGCGCGAATCAACTCAGCGTTTCAAGATCGACCTGAACATCTCAAGCGTTCGACCGCGGGCCTTGAACGCATGTTTGGTTCTCGGACCGCGATTTGGATGACTGAGCCTTTGGCGGCTTTGCAGATCGTCACCCGAGCGTTGGGAAAGAGCGTGTTGATTGCGCGTTGCGATTGTGTTCGAGTCGCTGGTTTTGGTGATGTTCGAGCCATGCTGGCAGGATTTGGAAATAGCGTGCAGGAGGTCGGCGCTACCAACGCCGCCTCAGAAAGCGACTGGACGCTGGCGCTAGCCGCCAACAGCTCCAGCGTGATCGTGTTAGTTAGCCCTTCGACTTTACCGCGCGAGTTGCGAGAAGCTCATCGATCAGCGGCAATCTCTGCGGCTCGAGCGCAGGGAGCGAAAGTTGTCGAACTGCTGATTGACGGTTGCATGAATCGCAAACTGTGCGAGTCGACTGGATTCCCGCATCCCGTTGACCGACTTGATCAGAGCGCCGATTTTGTGCTCCTACCGACCCACTTCCTTTGCTGTGGTTCCCGAGGCGTGTTGTGTGTCGGGGATGCTCAATTCGCTCCGATCATTACCGCTCAGTCCGCTGTGTTGGGAGTCGAAATGGAGTGCGCGGGAATCGCGGCTAATCTGTTGGCTCTACAACTGGCCTGTTTGGACGATGAAGTCGACGGAGGCTCCGTAGGTGCACTTTCAATCAATCCAGAGAATCTGAAAAATCGATGTCAGCGGCTCGCCGTGCAATTGCAAGGTGTGGGACCGATCCAAACCGCAACCGTGACCGACAGTCAACACGCGCTGGGGGCTTCGCCTTGGGATCAGTACCGCTTGAGCAACAGCGTCATCACCATTGATGTGGCCTCCGATGTTCAGGTGCTTTACCAACACCTCAAGAAATCTACCGCCGAGCGACCAGGCGTCGAGACTCGTCTGCAGGATGGCAAGCTGATCATCGATTTGCGATTTGTACATCCCGAGGACGACCACCATATCGTCGCTGCGGTTCGGGAAATGTAGGGTTGAAGTCGAGAAGACCCTACTCCTATGGGTTGGTCTGGCTACAATAGGCCGTTTTGATTCATCCTTGTTTCGTATGGATTATCCAATGGCCATTGGGGTCGCTTTCAAAGCCTTTTTCGCGGCACTTTTTAACAGTCAGTCAGCCGAACGCATTCGACTAGCCTTGTCGGATCGTCCGGTCGGAGCACTTCCAGGTCCAGCTTCGACGAAGACGGCTTCTTCAACTTCGTCGACGGAAGCCGAAAAGCCTAAGCCGGTTGCCAAGCCCGCAGCTCCATCGCGCAGCGACGCATTAACGCTGTTGAGCACTCTCCAACGCGAAGCCAGATTTGTCGACTTGGTCTGCGAGCCGCTCGATCAATTCACCGATCAGCAGATCGGCGCTGCCGCGCGAGAAGTGCTGCGAGACTGTCGCAAGACTATGGAGCGCATGTTTGAGATCGCTCCCCTCAACGATCAGGACGAAGGAGCAACCATGGAGATACCTTCGAGCCACTCACCGGCCCGGCTGCGATTGGTTGGAAAGACTCAAGGTGCAAAAGGAACCGTCGTTCACCGCGGCTGGAAAGCAACGAAGTGCGACCTTCCAACATGGCAGGGCGACAAAAACGATGCGATGATCTTAGCTCCGACAGAAGTGGAAGTCGGGTAAGTCATGACTCAACGATATTCCATTGGCATTGATTTAGGTACGACCAACTGTGTGGTTGCGTACAGCGATCTTCAACAAGACGGGCCGAACGTCGCGCTGTTGAAGCTTACGCAATTCATCGCGCCGCAACAGACGGAATCGCGAGAATCGCTTCCAAGCTTCCTCTACATTCCAAGCAACGCTGAAGCCGAGTCGGGTGCCTTTGATCTGCCCGGCCATGCCAGCTACCCAACAGTCAACGGTAGCTACGCTAGAGATGTATCCGCAGAACAACCTGACCGAACTATCGTTGCAGCCAAGAGCTGGCTGTGCCATGGTGGCGTCGATCGACACTCGGCCATTTTGCCTTGGGGCGGTGCCGATGATGTTGCGAAGTTTTCACCAGTCACTGCATCGCGATTGCTGCTTCGACAAATGGTCGATGCTTGGAACGCTCAATTTCCTGATGCGCCCTTGGGTGACCAACTGGTAACGCTGACTGTTCCAGCATCCTTCGATATGGCCGCGCGCGAGTTGACTCGTGAAGCAGCTTTGGGAGCGGGACTGCCTAAAGACTTCATCCTGTTAGAAGAACCCGTTGCAGCGGTCTACCATTGGATGGAGAAGACGGGCGATAGTTGGCGCAAGTCAGCCAAAGAAGGTGACCACCTTTTAGTTTGCGACGTTGGTGGCGGTACCACCGACTTGACGCTGGTACGTGTTGAAAGCGAACAAGGGCAATTAGTGCTGCGTCGATTGGCCGTAGGCAACCACTTGTTAGTCGGCGGCGATAACATGGATTTGGCCTTGGCTCACTTTGTCACCGCTCGGTTCGCCGAAAAGGGCGTTAAGCTCAACCCATGGCAATCCATCTCATTATGGCATTCATGTCGAAGAGCCAAAGAATCACTGCTCGCACCAGGAGGTCGCGAGACTGAAACGATTTCTGTTCTCGGACGCGGCTCGCGCTTGATCGGAGGAACAGTAAGCGTCGAAGTCACGCGCGACGAAGTCCAGCATCTTTTGATTGATGGTTTCTTCCCACAATGCGATCGTGATGCGCTGCCACAGCGAGATCAAGTCACAGGCTTGCAAGAATTGGGGCTGCCTTTTGAACCCGACACGGCGATTACTCGACACGTGGCCGCCTTCGTAACGCTCAACCATGTTCAGTCGGAACACAAGCTCTCGCTGTTATTGAATGGTGGTGTCTTCAAGAGCAGTGCACTGCGCGATCGATTGCAGAGCGTGGTTGGTTCGTGGACTCAAGGCCCTCTGGAACTGTTGGGCGGCCCCGAGGACTTGGATTATGCAGTGGCTCGTGGAGCGGCTCACTATGGCTGGGCCAAGCTTCGCGGTGGCGTGCGTGTACGCGGCGGAACCGCGAGAAGCTACTACATCGGCATTGAGACTTCAGGTTTAGCTGTCCCCGGTATGCCTCGACCGCTTCAAGCCGTTTGTGTTGTTCCCTTTGGCATGGAGGAAGGCAGTCACGCTGACGTTCCTGGTCGCGAGGTTGGTCTTGTTGTGGGACGTCCCGCCAAGTTTCGCTTCTTCTCATCGGCCGTTCGCAAGGAGGACAAAGTCGGTAGCACGTTGCGATTCTGGGACGAAGAAGAGTTGATCGAAACAGCTCCGATGGAACTTTGCTTGGATGTTAGCGAAGCTCCCGAGGAAGGCTTTGTACCGGTTCGCTTTCAAAGTCGCATTACTGAACTTGGAATGCTAGAGCTTTGGTGCAAAAGCAGTCGCAACGAGGAAGCTTGGAAGCTTGAGTTCAACGTCCGAGAGAATTCGGAGGCTGCTGGAACGTGAGCGATGTAGTCGACGGGTTTCAACAGCAGCTAAGCCGATATGTCGTCGGTATTGATCTTGGTACAACCAATTGTGCTGTAGCCTACGTTGATACGAATGAATCCAGTGGCAAGATTCGCTGTTTTCGCGTGAGCCAGTGGGTCGACTTGGGCGTTGACGAAGCTCGTGAGCTGTTGCCTTCCTTTCACTATCAACCGCTGAAGGAAGAGTCGGCCTCGCTGGGCAATCAAGCTGCCATCGTCGGTGTTTTCGCACGCGAACGCGGAGCACAATTGCCTGGAAGGTTAATCGGTTCGGCGAAGAGCTGGTTGTGTCACGCCGGTGTCGATCGAAGTAGCGCGATCCTGCCTTGGCAAAGCGATTCGGGCGTCGAAAAGATCTCGCCTGTCGCTGCCAGCAGTTCCTATCTCAAACGCATTCGCGAAGCTTGGGACAAACAATTTCCCGATCACCCGTTAGCATCGCAAGACTTGGTGATCACGCTGCCAGCGTCATTCGATCAAGTGGCTCGACAGTTGACGATCGAAGCCGCTAAGCTTGCGGGACTCGAGCGAATCATGCCGATCGAAGAGCCGCAGGCCGCCTTCTACGCTTGGCTGGCAAGACATGATGACAACTGGGAAAGCAAGGTCAAAGCCGGTCAGACCATTTTGGTTTGCGACATCGGCGGCGGTACGACAGACTTTACCTTGATACGAGTTCGCGAGGCGAGCGGCGCGAAAGACACCAGCGCCGCTGCTTTAGATAACGGTCAGGCTTGTGAGAAAGGCTCTGGAGTAGGTTCTGGGGCAGGGCAGGGCACCACAACAAAGCCAGTTGGAACATCGCTCGAACAATCAACGATCAATCAACTTCACCAACAGCGGCTGACTTTGCATCGCGTTGCAGTCGGTCAGCACTTGATCTTGGGTGGCGACAACATCGACTTGGCGCTCGCTCGGTTGAGCGAGAATAAGTTGACTTCTGGCAAAGCCCTACCGCCGCGAAGTTGGGACGCCCTGCTGGCCGCTTGTCGCACTGCCAAAGAAACACTCTTAGGCGACAATCCTCCCAACAGTTTTACGATCCACTTGCCATCGTCGGGATCGCGTTTGATCGGTGGGGGAAGCCAGGTTGAAATCACGGGCGATGAAGTTCGAACAGCGGTGATCGATGGCTTCTTTCCGCAATGCGAATTGAATCATCGTCCGCTTCAACAAGCGACAGGCTTTCAAGAGTTTGGATTGCCGTACGCCAGCGATCCAGCAGTAACAGGACACCTCGCTGCGTTCTTGTGGGACCATCGCACTGCAGGTCGAACCGACGATGAATTGAAATCGCTCGACGACATCGGTGCCGCGCGACCCGATTGGATTTTGTTCAATGGCGGTGTGCTAACCAGTACGCAGATTGCTAATCGGATCGTCGATTGCGTAGCCAGTTGGTTTGCGGGCAAAGGAACTATCGCAGAAGATTGGAAGCCGGGCGTGCTGGACGGCGAGCGATTGGATCTGGCTGTCGCTTATGG